>JBCDIR010000553.1:0-3128 GCA_038748735.1 Bacteroidota bacterium
CGCCGATGGTGATGTTGCCCGCGTCGGGCGTGTCTTCGCCCATAATCATGCGGAAGAGCGTACTCTTGCCCACGCCGTTAGGACCGATGATGCCGACGATGGCATTTTTGGGAATGCTGAAACCGAGATTTTCAAATAAAACGCGTTCGCCGAAGCCTTTGGTGACCCCTTCCACTTCGATTACCTTATCGCCCAAGCGGGGACCAGGTGGGATGAAAATTTCCAGCTTGGACTCGCGTTCTTTGGTCTCCGCTCCGGCCAGTTTGTCGTAGGCGTTGAGGCGGGCTTTGCCTTTGGTTTGGCGAGCTTTGGGAGCCATGCGAATCCATTCCAGCTCGCGTTGGAGCGTCTTGCGGCGCTTGCTTTCGGTTTTTTCTTCTTGTTCCAGGCGGCGGGCTTTTTGTTCCAACCAAGAGGAATAGTTACCCTCCCAGGGAATACCCTCACCCCGGTCGAGTTCGAGTATCCAGCCCGCGACGTTGTCCAGGAAGTAGCGGTCGTGCGTCACGGCGATGACGGTACCGGGAAAGCTCTGCAAGTATTGCTCCAGCCAGTGGACCGACTCGGCATCCAGGTGGTTGGTCGGCTCGTCGAGGAGGAGGATGTCGGGATTACTGAGCAGCAAGCGCGCGAGGGCCACGCGGCGGCGTTCTCCACCGGAGAGGACGTTCACCTGAGCATCGTCCGGTGGGCAGCGGAGGGATTCGAGGGCCGTGTTGATGCGGTTGTCCAATTCCCAGGCGTTGTGGTGGTCCAATTGTTCCATCATTTCGCCCTGTTGTTCGATGAGTTTGTTCATCTCATCGTCACTCATTGGCTCGGCAAATTTTTCGTTGATGGCCTCGTAAGCTTTCAGCAGATCGACGACCTCTTGGACGCCTTCCTCGGCGATTTCGCGGACGGTTTTGCCGTCATCCAACACGGGTTCTTGTTCCAGCATACCAATTTTGTAGCTGCCATCAAAAACGATATTGCCCTGGTAGTTAGAGTCCTTACCCGCGATGATTTTTAGTAAGGTCGACTTACCCGCGCCGTTGAGACCGAGTACGCCAATTTTGGCACCATAAAAGAAACTGAGCCAAATGTTATTGAGAACTTTCTTGCCGGACGAGAAGGACTTGGAGACGCCTTCCATCGAGAAAATGATCTTGTTATCAGACATATATGGAGTGGTGATTGTTTAGGTGGTGAAGTGGTGATTATTCAGGTGGTGAGGTGGTGATTAGTGAGGTGGTGATTATTTAGGTGGTGATTATTCAGGTGGTGAAGTGGTGATTAGTGAGGTGGTGAACCTGTCTAACGCCAGGTAGAGTAGTGAGTTTTGTACATCACTGGATTTTTGCCAAAATTGCGGAAAATGTGGGGCTTGCCCAAATGTTACGTGGAAATATACAGAACGCAGGTCTTTACCAAATTCTCCGAAAAGCCCGTATCTTGCTCTCCATAATTTCATTCTCGTTTGCCACAGATCGCCATTTTTGCTTCCGGAACCGGCAGTAACGCCCGCAAGATTATCGAATATTTTCAGGATCATCCGTCCATTGAGGTGACTTTGGTCGTGTCCAATAAGTCGGCGGCGCCCGTGTTGGAAATGGCCGAATCGTTTGGAATTGCCACCCAAGTCATTCAGCGTAAAGTTTTCTACGAAACGGAAACGCTATTGGACGATCTCCAATCGGTGGACTTGCTCGTCTTGGCGGGTTTCCTGTGGCTCGTGCCGCCTTACTTAGTCCACGCGTTTCCCCATAAAATTGTGAATATTCATCCTGCTTTGTTACCCCGATACGGTGGTAAAGGCATGTACGGAATGCACGTACACCAGGCAGTAGCCGAAGCGGGAGAAACGGAAAGTGGCCTGACTATTCACTACGTCAACGAAGTATACGACGAGGGGCAGATCATCTTTCAGGCGCGTTGCGCACTAGACGCTACCGATACTGCCGAGGACATTGCCGCCAAGGTCCTTGCGTTGGAGCACGAACACTTTGCACCAACCCTAGAACAACTTTTGCTGCACCCGCATCGTTCTTAAAATCCTTATCTTTTCCGAAAACCAACCGAATCCTAATTTTTGGTATGAGCACTCGCAATCTATTCTTAATCACTTTAGCCTTATTATTCAGTTTACCGTGCGCCCAAGCGCAGGAATTATCCTGGCGCAAGCACCGCAAATTAGCCGAATCTCTAGAGAGCCAGGGCGACTACTACGGCGCGGCGGAGAACTACCGCATGGCTTGGGAGAAAAAGCAAAAAAAGCAGGAGCTGATTTACAAAGCAGCCGAAAACTATTACCGACTACGCGACTACCGCGCGGCGGCGGATGCCTATCAGCACGTCGACTTACCCTACGCAGAAGACGCACTCGTAGCGCTAAAATTCGGTCGCGCCCTTAAGCAAGACAACCAGTATGATCGCGCACGCACCGTACTCGAAGCACTCAAAGAAAGTTACACGGGCCAGGACCGGGCCATTTTGCAGGAAATTATCCAGACGGAACTGCGTGGTATCTCGCTAGCGCGTACCCTGACGGGGTCGATGGACCGCAGCTTAGAAATCCTACATCCGGGAACGACGGTGAATACGGAAGAGGACGAATTCGGTCCCCGTATGACTGCCGATGGTAAACTCTGGTTATCCTCTACGCAGGGTGGACAAGCTCGCATCTACACCAGCACCCGCGCGGGACGCAACTGGACCAAGGCCGAAACGCCCAACGGCTTCCCCGTCGTGCAGGGCGGGCAGTACGCCATGGGGGCTTTTTCGCCGGACGGAAATCGCCTGTATTTTACCATTTGCAATAATGACAATGGTTGGCAAGGAGCTAATACCCGCTGCGAAATCTACCTGACGCGGCAGCAAGCCAACGGTTGGACGACACCCGAACGGCTCCCAGATTTCATCAACGTCATGGGCATCAATACGACACAGCCCGCCGTGGCCCACGTGAACGGTCAGGAGTACTTGTTCTTTTCTTCCAATCGGGAAGGAGGACGCGGTAATCTGGATATTTGGTACGTCACCCGCGACCTGGGGATCGATAATGTAGATTTTACGTTTCCCATCAATCTCGGCCCGGCCATTAATACCCTTGGCGATGAGATCACACCTTTCTACAATGCCGAAGAAGA
>JBCDIR010000554.1:0-3127 GCA_038748735.1 Bacteroidota bacterium
AATCTCCGCAGGACCTTAGCCGTTACTACCAATTTGGGGCTATTTTTGAAAATTACGTAATAGCAGACGCGCAAAAAACCGCCTTTCACCGAGGTAAACGTCCCAACTTTTCCTTTTATCGAGACAGTCACGGCAACGAGGTAGACCTCGTCCAAGACCGAGCCACGAAAGCACATCTCTGGGAAATTAAGGCGACGCAGACTTATCACGCTCGATTAGCTAAAACCCTACATAAAGTAGCGCTAGAATGGGATGTACCTACGGCATTAGAAGTAATCTATTCCGGTGCGGAAGAATTACAAGCACAGGGCGCTCTTTTTCGTCCTTGGCATCAAATAGCGTGGTAGCACTTATCCCTCAGATTTTCGCAAAGACGAAGGATACTTGCCGAATAGGCATTTACGCTTTGAACCAGGAGACAGAGTCCCGCTACCCTGCCTACCGCAGGTAGGCTTCTACCACAGCCCCGGCGCAGCCGAGACGCGTCCCACTACTAGATCGTCAAAACATCCTTCTCCTTCGCCGCGATGATGTCATCAATCTTCTTGGTGAAATCATTGGTCATACCCTGCGCTTTGTCTTCGGCGCGTTTTCCGGCGTCTTCGGGATAACCGTCTTTGACCGACTGTTTGATGCCGTCCATCAACTCCTTGCGTGCGTTGCGAATGCCCACCTTAGCATCTTCGCCCATGGCTTTAGCCATTTTGACCAATTCCTTACGGCGCTGCTCGGTCAGCGGTGGGATACTGATGCGAACCAGCTCCCCATCGTTTTGGGGGGTAACCCCTAGATTAGCTTCAAAAATAGCCTTCTCAATCGGAGGAATCATCGCCTTTTCCCAGGGTTTGATCTCCAGGGTACGCGAATCTGCCGCCGAAATGCTGGCTACTTGGCTGATCGGCGTGTCACTACCGTAGTAAGCAACCAGTAGCCCGCTCACGAGCGCCGGACTGGCCTTGCCCGTACGTACTTTTTGAAGTTCGCGCTCTAAGTGCTGAATACTGCCCGTCATGCTTTCTTGCGTCGAGGCGAAGTATAAATCAATATCTTCTTGCATAGTTGAAAAATTTAAACCGCTGCCAAAAATAAAATACGTGACTAGTCGCGGCCTAACATGCTAAATAAGATGTACAAAAACACGACTAGCGACGACAGCGCCGCTACCACGTAGGTCATCGCCGCCCACCACAGGGCGTCTTTGGCACCTTCGTATTCTTGTCCGCGGGTATAATTACTATTGTCTAGCCAAGCCAGGGCACGGTTGCTCGCGTCAAATTCTACGGGCAACGTTACCAAACTAAACAGGGCCGTAATGCCGAAAGCAGCGGCCACGATGGTCACCATGATCCAGCTATTGAACATCCCTGCGAAGCCCAGCGCAAAAAGGAATAAAAACTGTTGCGCTTTGGCGGCCAAACTGACGGCAGGTACCATCGCCGAACGAAACTTGAGCCACGTATAGGCCGTGTCGTGCTGTACGGCGTGGCCGCACTCGTGCGCAGCTACGGCAGCGGCGGACACGTGTCGTCCGTGGTAGACCTCGGGGCTGAGGCTAACGGTCTTCGTAGCGGGATTGTAGTGGTCCGTGAGCATTCCCTGGCCCTGCACGATGCGCACATCGTGAATGCCGTAATGGTCCAGCATGGCTTGTGCGACCTCCGCCCCTGACCGACCGTTGGTCATCGGCATATTGGAGTAGCGCGCAAACTTCGATTTGAGTCGATTGCTCACCAACATCCCGATCACGGAGAAAATACCTACGATTATTAAGTATCCCATCTTGGTTTAATTTTTCTTTTCCAAAGTTAGCTAATTCGGGTGAAACCCGTGTAGCTATGTAACACCTTAGGCAGTAAAATGCCGTCCGGCGTTTGATTATTTTCGACCAAAGCGGCAAAAATTCGCGCCAAGGCCAGCGCACTACCGTTCAGCGTATGCGCCAACTGCGTCTGCTTATTTTCATCGCGGTAGCGCAGTTTGAGACGGTTGGCCTGAAAGACCTCAAAGTTAGACACCGAGCTGACTTCCAACCAACGCTTTTGCGCGGCGGAATACACCTCAAAGTCAAACGTGAGTGCAGAGGTGAAACCTAAGTCACCACCGCACAGTCGGAGTATCCGAAACGGAAGTTCCAGTTTGTTCAGCACGCTTTCTACGTGGCGAACCATCTGCTCTAGCACTTCGTAAGAACGGTCGGGGTGCGCTATTTGTACAATTTCTACCTTGTCAAACTGGTGCACGCGGTTCAGTCCCCGCACGTGCGCGCCGTAAGAACCGGCCTCCCGACGAAAACAAGGCGTATAGCCCGTAAGTTTGATGGGGAAATCTTCCTCGTTCAGGATGACGTCGCGGTAGATATTGGTAATGGGTACCTCCGCCGTGGGGATCAGGTAAAGATCGTCTTCGGTCACGTAGTACATCTGGCCTTCCTTGTCGGGCAGTTGCCCCGTGGCCCGTGCCGTCGCTTCGTTAACCAAGTGCGGCGGGATTACCTCCTCGTAGCCGGCAGCGGTGGCTTCATCCAAAAAGAAGCTAATCAACGCCCGCTGCAAACGCGCGCCCTTGCCCCGGTAAAGTGGAAAACCTGCTCCCGTAATCTTAGCGCCGAGCTGGAGGTCGAAGAGGTGGTACTTTTCGGCTAGTTCCCAGTGGGGGAGCGCGCCCTTGCCCAAGTCGAGCAGGTCTTTATCCCACGCTTGGTATACTTCATTGTCCGCTTCACTGTTACCCGCAGGGACGGAGGGGTGAGGTAAGTTCGGAAGCTGGTAGAGTTGCGTACTCAATTCCGTTTTAGTGGTTTTGAGTTGCTCCTCTAGTTCGCCGATCTTTGCTTTGAGTTGACCGACGGCTTCGCGCATGGCCGTGGCTTCGTCCTGGCGACCGCTTTTGAATAGCTTACCGATTTCGGCAGAGCGTTGGTTGCGCTCGGATAGGTTTTGGTCCAATTCCGTTTGGATCCGTTTACGGTCATCGTCAAGACGGAGAATGTCGTCTACGATTGTCAGCCCGTCGGCGGGGAAGTTGCGTTTTTGCAAACCTTCCAAAAGTTGCGTTCGCTTTTCGCGGATGATGGCAGTTGGTAACATCTACTGGGTCGCTTATTTGCTTTGTTTTGAACAAGATTTAC
>JBCDIR010000555.1:0-3120 GCA_038748735.1 Bacteroidota bacterium
CCGAAAATTGCGCGCGCGTGTACTGCGGCAACCACTGGGCAAGCGGGAATAGGTCAGCAATCTTCATGTGGAGGGGTAATTTCTACAAAGATACCTCCATTCTGGTAATCACCGCTATCTGTTGATCATCACTTTCTCGCCGGCCAGTACTGCGCCCTGTGCGGTGCGCAATTGCAGCCAGTAAATGCCACTGGGTAGCGCCGTAACGTTAATCGCGTTAGCTTCCAACGCCCCGGACTGTACCGCTTGCCCGTGACTGTTGAGCAGGGTGTAGTGGTAATCTGCCGCCAGTTGGGTACGCACAAATAGTTGTGATTTGACCGGATTGGGGAAAACGTGTACCGCTGGTTCAAAATGTACCTGTACAATGCGGGAAAGGGTAGCGGTGCCCTCCACATCCACAGGACGAATGCGGTAGTAGTTGTTACCCACCGTCGGGGAAGTATGTAGGAAGCCATAGTGTTTGACGCCCGTCGCAGCCGTGGCCATTTTTTTACCAATGACTTGGAAGTCACGTCCGTCGGTGGCGTGTAAAATCTCGAAATAGTCGTGGTCTATTTCGCGGAGCGTGGACCATTTTAGTAGAACGCCCTCCGACGTTTTATCCGCCGTTAGTGGGTCGAGGTACTCCACGGCGAGTGGGGCCGTCGATTCGTAAGCCCCCATGTCGGGTGCGGCACCGGTAGGGCGCATAGTACCCAGTATATCCGTGCTGGAAAAAGTACCCGCTGCTGCCGTACCCGCGTCGATGGCGGGACTACTACTTTGCAGGCCAAAATCGTGGCCGTTGAGGTCGACGAAGGCCGGGGCTTGTCCGCTGAGGCTGTTACTGCCCTGGCGGTCGTAGTCCGTGGAGTTGTAGTTGAGGTTGTAATCGTAGTTGATGTTGGTCCCGTTTACGCTGTTGATCTTTTCGCCCGTTTTGGCGTAGAGGATGTTGTTGTAAACGTTCACATCGTCGGCAAAGATGACCGTTATTTCGCCGTCGCTGATCTCGTCGCTTTGGCCGTTTTTGACGACGGTATTATTCAAAATATCAACGTTGTCGCTTTCGAAAACGTGGATGCCACGCCCACCGTTTTCGTAAACTATATTATTTTCGATGAGCGTGCGACCCGTGTAAGCACCGTTCGTCGAGCCGTTTTGCGTGTTGCGGCTGTCGTCGATGATGATACCGTTGCCGTCCGTAATGGCGCAGGGGGCGTCAATCCACGGGACGAACATGCGATTACCGTAGACGCGGTTGTTGCGGATGACGTTGCGCACGCCGGAGCTATTACCAAAATTCGATAATTGGTAAAAGCTGATGCCACTGGTACCGTAGATGGCGTACCAAGCGTTGTTGTATACCTCGCAATTTTCGATGGTAATATAATCGCTGTGGATGGCCGAAATACCTACCCCCGCACAGTCGTGTACGCGGCAATTGCGAATAGTGATATGGTGGTTTTGTCCTCCGTTTCGCCCGTCCGAGGCGATGCCGTTTCCGTTGTAGAAGCCATCGGGTGAACCCATCGGGTCATTACAGCCACCGGGCTGGTTGAGCGCGTCGTTGAGGAGGATGTTGGCGTTGTTCCCCTCGACTTCTAGTCCGCTGATTTCAATGTAGCTGACGCCACCTTCTAGTTTGATGCCGTGCCAGCCGTCGAAGGAAATTTTTGGACTGTGCCCGGGCAGACTGGTGTAGACAATGGGGTTCGCTGCCGTACCACTACGCGTGATTTGTAGGACGTCTTCCCACGAGTAGGTATTGGAGTACGTACCGTTCATAATGTAGACAATATCCCCTGGATTGGTTGAATCCGCCGCCTTTTGCAGGGTTTGAAAAGGGGTGCTGGTGCTTTGGCCGTTGTTGGCGTCGCTGCCAGTAGGAGAAACGTAGTAGCTCGTAGCCGTGAGCGTAAAAGCGTAAAGCAAAGTAGCTGTAAGTAGTTGTAGTCGCATGAGTTAGTTGAGTTGAAAGTTTGACGCTAGTTATTTATCTGGATAAATTAGGAGATGAACTTAAGTGATCACGTTTGGCTTTACAGTTTGAATGTATGGAGGCGTTTTGCCTCTAAATTACTGTAATAGAAACGGACTATGAAATCATAAGTTACGGATTCTCTGTGCGACGGTAGGACAGACAACTAAACGCTCAAAACGTGAAAGGCAGATAATAGTTGGTGCAAATGTCGAGTTTTCCAAACACTATGTAGCCGAAATTGGTCGAAAAAATTGATCTTTGGGTCGAAAAAGGGGTCAACAGCTAGTCAACTTTTTCTCCGTTCAGACAATTTGTATTACAAAATGCAACTGCTATGAAGATCGATCAAATCTACACGGGCTGCCTCGCCCAGGGGGCCTATTTTATCGCTAGCGAGGGCGAAGCGGTCATCATTGACCCTCTGCGGGAAACGCAGCCCTACCTGGATCGACTCAAGGCGGAAGGCGTTCAACTCAAATATATTTTTGAAACCCACTTCCACGCGGACTTCGTTTCGGGGCACCTGGATTTGGCCCAGAAGACGGGGGCTACGATCGTCTTCGGTCCCCTGGCCCAAACGGATTACGCTATTCATTCCGCCGCGGACGGTGAAGAACTGAAGGTGGGAAAATTGACTTTTAAAGTCCTGCATACGCCCGGTCATACGCTGGAAAGCACGACCTACCTCCTACGTGATGAAAGCGGTAAAGATACCGCCATCTTCACGGGCGATACGCTTTTCTTGGGTGACGTTGGCCGCCCGGATTTGGCCATCAAGCAAGGCACCACGACGAAGGAGGACTTGGCCGGGATGCTCTTCGATAGCCTGCGTACCAAGATCATGCCCCTGGCGGATGACGTGATTGTTTATCCGGCCCACGGCGCGGGTTCGGCTTGCGGTAAGAATTTGAGCAAAGATACCTGGGGCTACCTCGGCGATCAGAAGCAGACCAACTACGCCCTACGCGCCGACATGAGCAAGGAAGAGTTCGTTACGGAAGTCACGACGGGCCTCACTCCGCCACCCCAGTATTTTGCTAAAAATGCCCTACTCAACAAAGCGGGTTACGTCAGTTTTGATAAAGTGTTAGCAAAAGGAGTCGTAGCGCTTACCCCCGAGCGTTTTGAGGCACTGGTAGAAAGCGAAGAGGCCC
>JBCDIR010000556.1:0-3114 GCA_038748735.1 Bacteroidota bacterium
AACAAGTAACATTTAAAAGTTACGCAAATACTTAGCAACAGCGGACCAAATATCAAATACTAAATTTTGAATTAACTTTTTCAATTGAATAAGGCGCGGCCGCGGGTGCCATGATCGGTTAATGCTCGCTCCGCGAGCGCTCGCACGTGGAACGTGCGTAAACCGGCCTAAACATTCTTCTATTCTCCCATTAACGTATTATCTTTCCTGCACTATGAGCCAAATAAACATCCCTTCCGAAAACGGCAACCTAAAGCTGACCAAATCTACCAAGCTGGTCGGCCTGAAGAAAAAGGTTGAGAGTACCAAGATGGACGACGTGGAAGCCGACGTCATTCCCGATCTCGGTGGTTTCGAGGTCGTTACCCTCAACCCCAATGAGGATGTGGATATGGCCTTAGATAAAGTACGGGCCCACGACGACGTAGAAGTCGGCACCCACGTCTACTTTGCAGAAGGTGACAACCGGCCGGTAGTAGCTACCGGCATTTTGTACATCGAGATGGCCGAAGGGGTTGGTTACGAAGAGCGGAACGTCATTTTCGACGCCTTTGCCCTGGAGGTGCTGGAAGATCGGGAAGATGATACGGTGGTCTGTAAAGTAACGGCCAAAAGCCCTAATCCCCTAAAGGTAGCAGCGGCCCTGACCAAGCTCAGTATGGTGGCCAAAGCCTACCCAGATTTGGACGTACCCCTGGATCAATATTTCGCCGAACCTCGCGACGGTCTCCTGCCCAACCAATGGCACCTAGAGAACAACGGCCGGGTAAGCGACGTGCCCAATTTTCCCCTTAAACCAGGTGCGGACGCCAAGGTCAAAGCTGCCTGGCGGCGATTGGGCAACCTCGGTTCCAGCAACCTCATTGTTGCAGTCATTGATAATGGTTTCGACCTGAATCACCCGGACCTCCGCGGAAAGGTGGTAGCCCCACTAAGTATTTCGAATAACAGCAGTAGTCTTCCGACCGGTCCACGGTTTGGAGATCACGCTACCCCCTGTGCTAGTGTTGCCGTAGCTGCCGCCAACGGCAGCGGTCTTGTCGGCGCTGCTCCTACGGCTAAGTTGATGCCGCTGCACGGTTTGACCTTCTCCAAATTCCTAACGGAGCGGATGTTCAGTCACTGTATCCGCAACGGTGCTTCGGTTATCTCCTGCAGCTGGGGAACGGTCGATGCCCGGTACCGCCCGGGCACAGAACATACTCGGGCCATCCGCAATGCCATCACGACGGGCCGCCGGGGTAAAGGTTGCGTTGTGGTCTTTGCGGCTGGAAACGAAGGCATCGGTCACATCAATTACTACGCCAGTATTCCCGGCGTCATCGCCGTAGGAGCGAGTACCAGTTCAGATACCCACGCCCGTTACAGCAACCGCGGAGCGGGGCTGAGTGTCGTAGCACCTTCCGATGGCGGCTGGCCCATCATCGCCGCCCGCGCTAGCTGGGACCAGGGCAATGCGGGTATGCCTACCAACAAGCGCTACTACGTTGATGGTATCGACCGGGGGCCTTTCTACAAACACTTCGGTGGCACCAGCTCCGCTACGCCTTTGGTGGCGGGTATCTGCGCCCTCATTCTATCGGCTAACCCAGACCTGACCAGCGCCCAGGTAAAATCCATCCTTGAACGAACTGCTGACAAGATCGGTAATCGCTGGGATTACGACACTAATGGGTACAGCACCAAATATGGCTACGGCCGGGTCAATGCGGACAAAGCGGTAGCGGAAGCACTCCGCATGCGTGGTATTGGCAGTACCCCTCCGCCCATTACCCAACCGACAACGCCGACGCAGCCAACAACACCGACAACCCCTACTAGACCTACCACTCCGGTTGTTACCACCCCTACGGCTCCGACCACTCCCACGGCACCTGCGCCAGCGCCGTCTACTGGTCCACAAATTACCGGGACGAACCTCTTCCAGTTCAGTGTACGTGGTTTGTCCCGCAGTGGGTTTGCCCTCCAAGTTGGCGTCAACGCGGAATTCGCTAATGTCCTTAAGGAGGTAGAAAGCCTGGAGCGAAAGCATCAGCTACCAGTTATGGTCAACGTTAGTACCGTCAACGGCCGCACCGCTTTTAAGATCATGGTTGGGCCCTTCAATACCCGTGCGGAAGCCGAAGCAGCGAAGCGGAAAATGGTCAGCCAGGGGGCGAGGGAGCCGTGGTTGCGGCCGCTGAGTAGTGTGTAATAACTGGGAACTAGTTCTTAAAAATTCCCCCAAATGCGGGATACCCTAGCTTCAACTTTAGGACGATGTTTGCAGCACAACCCATCAAACATCCCCTTCGATGAAAAACCTCCTGTTTATTGCTCTTCTTTTTATTACCCTATTTGCCGTTGGCTGTGGCGGAGACGACGACGGTGGCGGCCCCGTTCCTGGATGTACGGAGCAAGCCTACACTCAAGCCGTAAGCAATGCCGTCACGCGCCTTAATGAAGCTACGCAAGCTTACGTCAACGACCAATCCGCCGCCAACTGTACCGCCTGGAAGAATGCCGCCCAGAACTACTTGGACGAAGTGAAACGTTTCGAAAACTGTGCCACCCTGAACAACCGACAGGATTTCCGCGACGCCGTACGCGAGGCGGAAGAATCGGTAGCTATGACAAATTGCTAAATTTTCAGCCGGTTTCCGTAACAGGTTTTTCTTTGGGGTAATAGAGAGGTAAATAATCCAATCTACCCAATGAAAAACCTGTTTTTCTTTTTTGCCTTAGCCCTAACCCTTGCTCTTTCCACTGGCTGCGGCGGAGACGACGATGATGGCGTTAACATCACTCCTGGCTGCACGGAAATGGCTTTCACCCAAGCAGTACAAGATGCGGTACAAAGCCTTAATGATGCTACTCAGGCCTACGTTAACGATCAGTCTACCGCCAACTGCGACGCCTGGAAAGCGGCCGCCCAGAACTACCTGGACGAAGTAAAACGCTTCGAAAACTGCGCCACCTTGAATACGCGTCAGGATTTTCGGGATGCCGTCCGTGAAGCAGAAGAAAGTCTAGCTAATACTACTTGTTAATTAAACTAGGCCCTTTGATAGATGTGGTAGCTTAATAGAATTCCAGACGAGTTTAGTATCAAGCTATCACATCTACTCCACTCCT
>JBCDIR010000557.1:0-3114 GCA_038748735.1 Bacteroidota bacterium
AATGTACCCCCACGTACACCTGTCCCAGCGCAATGCTGGCGGCCCAAGCGGGGAGTAGCCACCGCCACCGCCCCCAGCGTCGTCCCCAGGACAAAAAAATAAAGAGCGCCACTGCAAAATGATTGGTCGCGTGCGAAGAAGTAAAGCTGTAGCCCCCGCCACAGTGGACCAGTACCCGAGCCGGTGGGTCCAAGGTGGCTTCCCGGCAGGGGCGTAGGCGTTCTACGTTTTTTTTGAGCAGCGTACTACTCACTTGGTCGGCTAGGCCTACGGTTATCGCTAACGCAAGCAGCCAGTAGAGGGCAGATTGGCGATATTGCCAGAACAGTACACCTATTAGTAGCAGGTAAGCTGGAATCCAGGTAGTTTTTTCGCGCCAGTGAGGTACGATAGCGTCCAGCCAGGGGTGTTGCCAGCCGCGGTTGATCCACTCGAAAAGTTCATAATCAAAGTTGATGAGTTGCTCCATGCTGCAAACTTAATATCTTTACACCCACTAAAAAACTAGGACGTGCCATTTATCAAATCCATCTCCGGGTTTCGGGGAACGATCGGCGGCTCCGCCGGAGACAATTTGACCCCGCAAGATATTGTAGAATGTACGGCGGCTTACGGAAGCTGGCTGCTCAGCGAAGGGGCTACCCCCAAGATCGTGCTGGGACGTGATGCGCGACCTTCCGGCCAGATGGTGACGCAGTTGGTGACGGCCACTCTGCAGGGACTCGGAATCGACGTCATCGACTTGGGGTTGTCCACTACGCCGACCGTTGAAATGGCGGTACCGCACTACGGCGCGGGCGGCGGTATCATCCTCACCGCCAGTCATAACCCTAAGCAATGGAATGCCCTCAAATTGCTGAACGCCAAAGGAGAATTTATTTCCGCAGCCGACGGTCGGGCACTCCTGGCCCGCTTGGCCGCCGGAAACGTCACCTACGCAGCCGTAGACGACCTAGGGACGTACACCACCGACGAACGGGCCTTGGACTACCACGTTGAAAAAGTACTAGCACACGAATTAGTTGACGCCGCCGCCGTGCAGAAACGGGGCTTCCACGTGATTGTCGACGGTGTCAACTCTAGCGGGGCCATTGCTATTCCGGCCTTGCTCCGAGCACTGGGATGTACCGTCGAAGTACTGAACGGAACAACCAACGGGCAATTTGCTCATAATCCCGAACCGCTTCCCGCGCACTTAACGGAGTTGTGCAAGCGGGTCAAAACGAGCCAGGCGGACCTCGGCATTGCCGTAGACCCCGACGTCGATCGCTTAGCGCTTATCGGTCCCGGCGGTACCTGGATAGGGGAGGAGTACACCCTAGTAGTGGTGGCGGACTACGTGCTGCAACGCATGCCCGGTCCTACGGTGAGCAATCTGTCTTCTAGTCGGGCTTTGCGCGATTTGACGCAACAGCACGGCCAAACCTACCACGCAGCGGCGGTAGGCGAGGTCAACGTGGTTGATAAAATGAAGGAAGTAGGGGCCGTAATCGGCGGAGAAGGAAACGGCGGCATCATCGACCCGGCGCTGCACTACGGTCGGGACGCGCTCATCGGGACGGCGCTGGTATTGACGTATCTAGCTCGTTCCGGCAAGGACCTCAACGAATTACGCAAAAGCTATCCCGATTATCAAATGGTAAAAGACAAAGTCGCCCTTTCTCCCCAGCTAGACGTTACCACAAAACTCCGGGAGATCGCGGCTAAGTTCCGTTCCGAAGCCGATATTTCTACCGTCGATGGCGTGAAACTCGACTTTCCGAACGGCTGGGTTCACCTACGTCGTTCCAATACGGAACCTATCGTCCGTATCTACGCTGAAGCGAAAACCGAGCAGGAGGTACGAGCCCTGGTCGAGCGCGTAAAGGGCGACTTTGTAGCTTAGCAAACTTTACACCAGTTGGTGAAACTCGTTGCGTAAGTCTTTATCCCGGAATTTTCCGCCGTATTCCAGGGTCGTCGTTCGACTGCTTTTGTCGTTGACGCCACGCGTGGAAACACAGAGGTGTTCAGCCTCAATGACCACAATCACGTCTTCGGTGTCGAGTGCTTCTTTGAGGGCGTTGAAGATTTGCCGCGTCAGCCGCTCCTGCACTTGGGGCCTCCGAGCGTAATAGTCAACGATGCGGTTGATTTTGGACAACCCAATCACTTTGCCCGAGGAGATATACGCCACGTGGGCCTTGCCAATGATCGGTACGAAGTGATGCTCACAGGCGGAGGTCAGCGTAATGTCCTTCTCCACTAGCATCTTGTTGTAGTGGTACTTATTGTCAAATACGGAGAGCGCAGGTTTGTTTTTGGGGTCTAACCCACTAAAAATCTCCTTCACGTACATTTTGGCTACGCGGTGCGGCGTACCTTTCAGGCTGTCGTCCGTTAGGTCTAGGCCTAGTTCGTCCATGATGCCAGCAAAGAGCTTTTCGATTCTGGCCATTTTTTCCTCGTCAGATTTCACAAAGGCATCCGCTCTCAAAGGGGTTTCTACGGAGGTCATCACGTGACCGTCTCCGTTGAGTTCGTGCTGGGCCTTTTCCAGCAATTGATCGTGTATTACCATCTTGTGTTAAATTCTTTTGGTTTACTAAATGCACACTTTTGGACGTCACCCTTGGGGCGTTCAACTACGTTTAGGTAGCAGAAATAGGTCCTTAAAAATAATTTGGTTTGGAATCTACTTCAATATAGGCTGCGCAGTGCTGTAAAGCGTTCCGTCATCCTATTTAGAGTGACATTTGTCTAAAAAGTAACTGATTTTCACCCCAGACGGTTTAAATTAGCCCTGAATTAGGACCTCTTATTGATGACTATGGTAAACCTAAGACAACTCATCGTTGATCACTTCCGTCAGGATACGTCCGAAAGCCCTAGCTGGTTCCGGATGACCTATCACGGTATTTTCTGGGTTTTCTTTCTCGCTATCTTGATCGTCGCGGACGAGGCGCTACTCCACGGGGTGAAGAACTGGTCTTTTGAGTTGATTAACTTGTTTTTTTATGCCGTCATCGTGTATTATAATTTACTGTACTTGGTGCCGAATTATTTATCCAAGAAACGTTTTCTGCATTATGCTGGCCTACTGGTGGCCGTGACGCTCATCATTACTTGTTTGCG
>JBCDIR010000558.1:0-3107 GCA_038748735.1 Bacteroidota bacterium
CGCATATCCGCAACAGTTGCGCATACACCAACTATCGATCTCCTAAACATACATAATCTTGACCAATGGTTATCGGACGCACCCAACTCATCATGCTGCTTACTCTGAGTTGAGGTTATTGACGTGGTTACAACGACCAGCCGTTGCAAACACGCAACGATATCGTTCCGGTCAGGTAGTCTTCTGACCTACTACTGTTGCTGAACCAGCATGCTCTGCACCTGCGGCCGCGCCTAATAATGTGTACTGCGATGCTAGCTGCCTACAGCCTTATCTTTTGGCACAGTTTGGAGAACGTGAAGGGTGACAGGTAGCGTAAAAAGTGGTGCAGCCACTTCGGAAGAATAAAGATTACTGTACTATTATTCACGAGCACCAATAGCGCACTACTTCTAAAATCAGCCATCAGATACCAGCCATCACCAATCAGATATCACTACCTTCGCGCCAAGCCCAACTAGACCATGCAAAACCAAGACACCCTCGCCGAAAAACTGGCCCTGGCGCAACTAGGCGGCGGCCAGGCCCGCATCGAGAAACAGCACGCCAAAGGTAAGCTGACCGCCCGCGAGCGCCTCCACCTGCTCCTAGACGCTAATAGCTTCGAAGAAATCGGGGCCCTAGTCACCCACCGGACCACTGACTTCGGCATGCAAAACCAGCAGTTTTACGGCGACGGCGTTGTAACTGGCTACGGCACCGTCGCCGGCCGCCTTATCTACGTCTTCGCCCAAGACTTTACCGTCTTCGGCGGTTCCCTTTCGGAAACCCACGCGGAGAAGATTTGTAAGATCATGGATATGGCCATGAAAACCGGCGCGCCCTTAATCGGCCTCAATGACAGTGGCGGCGCTCGCATCCAGGAAGGCGTTCGCTCCCTAGGGGGGTATGCGGATATCTTCTACCGGAACGTGCAGGCCAGCGGGGTAATTCCCCAGTTGTCGGCCATCATGGGCCCCTGCGCCGGTGGCGCAGTGTACAGCCCGGCCATGACGGACTTCACGATTATGGTCGAAAACACCAGCTACATGTTCGTGACAGGCCCGAACGTAGTGAAAACGGTCACCAACGAAGAAGTGACAAGTGAAGAACTGGGCGGCGCAAGCACCCACTCTTCTAAATCGGGCGTCACCCACCTGACGGCAGCGAACGACCTGGACTGCATTCGCAAAGTAAAACGTCTGCTGAGCTACCTGCCCCAAAACTGCGAAGAAAAACCCGCCGCCCTACCCTATGAGTTGGGCGAAGAGGTCCGTGAGGCCCTGGAAAGCATCGTTCCGGAAAGCGCCAATCAGCCCTACGATATGCGCGACGTGATCAAAGGGATCATTGACGAGGACAGTTTCTGTGAAGTCCACGAAAACTATGCGGACAACATCGTAGTCGGCTTCGCCCGCCTGGCGGGCAAAAGCATCGGCATTGTAGCCAACCAGCCGATGAGCCTGGCGGGGGTGCTGGACGTGGACTCCAGCAAAAAAGCCGCCCGCTTCACCAGGACCTGCGACTGTTTCAACGTGCCGCTACTTGTCCTAGTCGACGTACCGGGCTTCCTTCCGGGAACGGACCAGGAGTGGAATGCTATCATCACCAACGGCGCCAAACTCCTCTACGCCCTTAGTGAGGCTACTGTGCCACGCATCACCGTCATTACCCGCAAAGCTTACGGTGGCGCCTACGACGTAATGAACTCCAAGCACATCGGTGCCGACCTCAACTACGCCTGGCCCACCGCCGAAATCGCGGTAATGGGTGCTAAGGGCGCCAGTGAGATCATCTTCCGCCGCGAAATCCAGACCGCGGACGACCCCGCCGCCAAGCTGTCCGAAAAAGAAGCCGAATACGCTGATAAATTCGCCAACCCCTACCGCGCCGCTCGCCGCGGCTTCATCGACGAAGTGATCCTCCCCAAAGACACCCGCCGTAAGCTCATCCGGGGCTTCGCCTCCTTGGAGAACAAAGTAGTGGTACTACCAAAGAAGAAGCACGGGAATATTCCACTGTAGGATTAGGATGATGAGAATTTTGAGAAAATGTTTAGGATACTGAAGTGATTAGCAACAAAGCCAAAAGCTTACCCTAAACATCCTTACGGTAATCCTAATCACTCATTTACTTCGCCGAAACTAACTCGCCCTAGAGGGCGCCATCTCCCCGCAGCCTAAAAAGTCCCTAAAGGGACGATCAGGCATAAGTGAGGGGTGAAAAAAGAGCAAAGCGATTTAGGAATGTGTGGATAATGAAATCCACGCTCGCTTGGGAGCAAGGGGTTCATGCGGGACTACGTCCCTTATCCACCCCACGCTCCTACCAACTCGCCCACAAGGGGCTCCACCATTTATTATGCACTCTTTCGTCCCCCTCATTTCCCCCGCGCCCAAAACTTACTACCTTTCCAGCATGCTCACCCTTCAGCTTGACGACGATCACCGGGTCCTGACCGAGGGCCTCGATCAGCTTCTGCGCCAGGAAGCCGACTTCGACTGCCGCCCGCCCGTCCACACCGGCGCTCACCTACTAGCCTGCCTCGAACGAGAACTGCCTGACGTATTACTCCTGGACATTAACCTGCCCGACCACAACGGCCTCGAACTCTGTAAACGGATTAGTAAAAGCTATCCGACGGTCCGCATCATTATGCTCACCATGTACAAAAAGGCGAGTTTTTTGCAACGCGCGATGCGCAATGGCGCGGCGGGCTACTTACTTAAGGATGCAGGAATCGGAGAAATAAGAAAAGCGATCCGTACGGTTCACGCTGGTCAGAAATACGTTAGTCCTGCCGCTGCGGAATTACTAGTGGCCAGTCTCACCCAACAAGAGGATACGGGTAAATTCGCGCCTACCCTAACCCGTCGTGAGCGTCAGGTACTCAGCTTGATCGCTCGGGAGCACACTACGACGGAGATTGCCACGGAGCTGTTCATCAGTGAAAATACCGTCGAAAGCCACCGCCGTAACCTACTACACAAGCTCAACGCCCGCAACGTAGCCGGCCTCGTTCGGGTCGCTATGGAGAAGGGATTACTTGAGTAAACAATCACACTACCAGGTATTTTAACGTATACTTCTCCCAACGTAGTGGATTCGCTTCGCGGCTGCCTACGGCG
>JBCDIR010000559.1:0-3089 GCA_038748735.1 Bacteroidota bacterium
ATATGGGAATACTGAAAGCAGAATTTCCACCTGTGCAAGATTGGTTTTCCAAATTCAAGGTGCTTTTTGACTTGGGTTTTGTCGGTGTTGACAAACTCTATGAGTTTAAGGAACTTATCCTGGGAGAGAAAAAACCCAGAAAGTCAAAATCGAACCCAAAGCCAGAGTTGTCGGCAGCACAAAAGTCGAAAAACCGCTCAGTCAGTAAGGAGCGAATATTTGTCGAACATGCTATTGGCAAAATGAAAAGATACCGGATTCTGAAAAATCGTTGTCGTTTAAAATGTCCAAAATTAAAAAATATGATCCTTGGCATTGCAGCAGCATTATGGAATTACCAGATTGATCTAAATTGCTCATTATGACCGACAAACAACTCTATTTTTAATAAATGAAAACATAGTCCTAGACAATACTGTACTAGCACCGGGGGAGAAGTATACCGTCATGGAGGTGTCTATGACACGCAAAGTAGACCAAATCGTGGATATTGGGTGGTTCGCAAATCGGGAAGTGGTAATGGCCTACGTACTCGACTATTGTTATTGCTCCGTTTACGGCAAATGCTGGTACGTCAAGGATTTTCAGGATACGGAACCGTCTAGCGATTGTGAATTTCGGGCGGATATTCGCTGAGGCTTACCAGCCCTTTACTTTTTGGCCAACGATCTGCTCGAGGAGTTCCTCGGGGTTGAACTGCGCAACCGCCTCCTGCTGTTCCTCCTGCGCATAGTGATCGACAATCAAGCGCTTATTGATGGTTTGGTAGTCCGCCTCGTCGTAGCGGTAGATACTCCACTGGCCGTATTGGTACTCGAGCGCGGTGAGGTTTTCGACCCAATCACCAGAGTTGAGATAGGTGACGGTCTGGGTTCCCGTCATGATACTGCGCATCTGTGGCAGGTGGATGTGGCCACAAATAACGTAGTCATAGGCTTGCTCACTTGCCATTTTGATGGCCGTGGTTTCAAAATCGCTGATAAACTTGACGGCTTCCTTCACGCGACGTTTCACTTTTCCGGCCAGTGACATGGGATTCCACCCCAGCTTGACGCGTACTTTATTGATAAACCGATTGAGTAGAATCAAGTAGTCGTAACTTTTACTGCCCAATTTAGCGATCCAGGGCGAGTAGCGAACCGACAGGTCAAAGACATCGCCGTGGAAAATCCAGAGGCGCTTGTTTTTGAGTTGTAACACCAACTTATCACGTAAATGAATGTTACCCGTGGAGAAATCGCTGTAGCGGCGCAGGACATCGTCGTGATTGCCCGTGATGTAGTAGACTTTAGTCCCCTGGGCAGCCATACGCAGTACTTGCTGGATGACCTGCATATGCTCTTTGGGAAAGTAGCGTTTGCGGAACTGCCACATGTCGATAAAATCACCGTTGAGGATGAGCGTACGCGGTTGTATGCTGCAGAGGTACTGATAGCATTCCCGTGCGTGGCAGCCGTAGGTGCCCAAGTGAGTATCTGAGATGACGACAAGGTCTAATTTCCGCTTCATCTTTGTTCAGGCCGTTTTTTCAAAGGCAAATATCTTCGTAGCCTGTGAACTGAACGTAAAGCCGAGATTACTAATCTAACACCTCTTCGTAAACTGCTAGTAAGGACGCCTGGCAACTCACTTACTCCGTATTGTGTTCCCACTAGCGCTAGGGCGCAAAAAAGCCCACACTACCACCAACCCATTCTTTATCTTTATTGTAACGAACACCTACCATCGCACCTTTACTCAGGCGTACGAGGTTGTTGACCAAGTAGGGCCGCTCGGCTCCGCGCTCCCAGAGCATCATCATGCGGACTTCCGCTTTGGCATTAACGTCAGGGGTAGGAATGAGATCCGCGTATTTGACTTTACGCTGGAGGATGTAATTTTCCCGATCGGTAATGGCGTCCAGATCGTAGCGGTTGAGGTTGATGACCACCCCCGTCCCCGCAAAGGAGTAGAGGGGTTTGAGCACATAATTGTGCAAGTCTTCGGGTAGTTCGTCCAGGTCACTAAGGAGGTGTGCTTTAGGAGAATACGGACTGTCGATGAGCGGCAGCGTATGCTTGCTGATGCGGAAAAACCAGTTGGGGTGACCGATCCATTCGACCTCGGCGGGTTCGGTAAGGTAGAACTGGCGTGGCAGATCGTCGCGGCGGATGAGTTCATCAAAAATGACGCGGTTGAAAATGCGGCGAATAGGGACCTTACGACCGTCTTTTTTATAAAACAATCGCTCCCCTTCCCGAATAACTTGACTCACACAGACTGCCTCAATGCCGAGCCAGTGCTTAGCAACGTAGAAGTCGATGGCAGTCGTTTGCTTCTCCGGTTCCACCTCGAGAATGATCACCTCTTCTGGGGTACAGTCGCCGACGATGATCTGGCGCAGTCGTTCGACGTAGGTAGTTTCGTCTAAGCCGTGGAAACGGTGAACAAAGTCATCGGGGATGTCGAAGTGTTTGCGGTACTGCTGCGCTACGGCTTCCTGGAAGAAATAGAGCGAGGGAAAGCCCTGCGTTTCGATCAACTGCGGTGAGACGCTACCATCCTCGTTTTCACATAAGCCGAAGTCCATTTGCAAAAAAGTGGTGTGCGGCGTCTCATTAGGTACGACTTGTCCCGCCAGTAGCGCCGTGCGAGATTTTTCTTTGAAATCCGGTTGGACAATAACGTCCACAATATCTTCACACGCTTGGAACAGTTGGTCGCGTAAGTCATTGGGGATAAAAACGGGGGTTTCCGCAATCCGGAAAGGGGGACGATGCCCGTAGGTATCCGCAATTTCGTCGACGATAGCTTGGTAAGCCGTGGACGTAAAGCGCTGATTGAAGGCTTGGCGAAGGTTGGAAATCATTGGTCGCAGTTTTGTTGGGTAAGAATAAGAAATCTTCTCTTTTTCAGCAGAAAAAAAGTAGCTTTTGTGTGCTTTTCTGAATAGGAGCGTGCAAATTTGCCTCCGAATCTCTATTGCTATGGCCGAATCTTCCCATTTTACCGACGCTGCGGCCCTCATTCGCCGCGATTTTGAGCTGAACGAAGCCGCCGAAGGCCTATCTGAAGCCGAACTATTCCAGGTACTCGCCGATCACATCGAC
>JBCDIR010000560.1:0-3088 GCA_038748735.1 Bacteroidota bacterium
CCCCTGGTAACTCCCAAAACTTACCTCACTTTTCCTTCGTATATTTGCCGCCCCAGCTCCCAAACGCTGGTTAGCGCATATGCTTTTATCCATGACGGGCTACGGCAGGGCCTCCAAAACCTGGCAAGACAAGACCTTTACCATCGAACTACGTTCGCTCAACAGTAAGTACACCGATTTGCGGATGCGCTGCCCCCAAAACCTGCGGGAGAAGGAGGCGGGTCTGCGTAAAAAGGTGACTGATTTTGCTATTCGTGGCAAGTTAGAAATGCTGGTAGAGATCAACTCCGAGTCGGGTGACGATCAGTTTGGTTTGAATGTACCGTTGTTTAAAAAATACTTCACCAATCTACAGAACCTCGCCCAAGAGTTCGAGTACGAAGATCAGACCTTGATGAGCGCCATCCTGCGTTTACCTAACGTAGCGGCCTCCGCCGATGGGGAACTCAGCGACGAAGCCTGGGCGGAATTATCTACCACCGTAGACGCAGCCTTGCAAAACTTCCAAGCTTTCCGCCAACAGGAAGGTGCTGCTACCGCCGAAGACCTGGCAGGACGAATTGATACCATTCAGAACCTCCTTCAGGACGTCAGTCCGCACGAGGACAATCGCATTCAGGCCATCCGCGACCGCCTCTACCGCAGCCTTGAAGACAAGCTCAGTAAGGACCGAATCGACGAGAACCGCTTTGAACAAGAAGTCATTTTTTACCTGGAGAAAATGGATATCAACGAGGAGAAAATGCGCCTCCAGCAGCACTGCAAGTATTTTCTGGAAATATTGCATAACGACAAGTTGGCTAAGGGCCGTAAGCTCAGTTTCATTAGTCAAGAAATTGGCCGTGAAATCAACACCCTCGGCGCGAAAGCCTACTCCTCCACCATTCAGCGCCTAGTAGTGGGTATGAAGGACGAGTTGGAAAAAATAAAAGAACAAACGGCCAACATTGTCTGATGGAAAAGCTGCTCATCTTCACGGCACCCTCCGGAGCGGGTAAAACCACCATCGTAAGACATCTGCTGAAAACATTCCCGGAGCTGGATTTCTCTATCTCCGCAACTACTCGCGCAGCACGTCCGCGGGAGCAGCACGGGAGAGACTACTACTTCATCTCGCCCCAAGATTTTGCGCAGCGGATCGAAAAGGAGGAATTTATTGAGTGGGAAGAGTTCTACGGTGGCCTACGGTACGGTACCCTCCGTAGCGAAGTCACGCGCTTGTGGGCGGCGGGAAAAGCCGTCGTTTTTGACGTGGAAGTGAAAGGAGCTACGCAACTTAAAGCTGCTTTCCCGGCACAATCCCTTGCGGTTTTCGTGAAGCCTCCTAGCCCCGACATCCTCTTCGAGCGTCTCCGCGCGCGACAAACTGAAAGTGAAGACAGTCTCCGCAAACGCATTGACCGCGCTGCGGAAGAATTGACCTACGAAGATCATTTTGACCAGGTCTTACTCAACGATGATTTGGCGGCCACCTTAGCGGAAGCAGAGGAGATCGTGCGGACGTTTTTGGACTTGGATAAGGTGTAGCGGGGTCATACTACTGACCCATCAGGTCTGCGGTCCAAACTAAAATTTAGCGCGTTAGCGCCTCTATCTCTGCCTGAATAAACTGTCCCAACTCATTGACGTAATTCCGCGAGAAGTTGAACTCGATCCCCGCCGTACGGTAAATTTCCTTGATGTTGCGGGTGTATCCGAGTCGTAGCGCCGTACGGTAGCGTTCCACCGTTTGCGCGGGCTGCGAACGGTAGCGTTTCCACATCGCAATGGCGCCGAGTTGAGCAATTCCGTATTCAATGTAGTAAAACGGAACCTCAAAGAGGTGCAGTTGCTTATGCCACAAGTGAGCAGCGTACTGTTCGATGCCTGAGTGGTCAATAACTTTTGCGTTAAATTCCTTGAAGATGCTCAGCCACCTTTCGCGGCGCTCTTCGCGGCTGTGCCCCGGGTGAGTGTACAGCCAGTGTTGAAATTTGTCAATGGTGGCAATCCAGGGAAGGACTTTGAGGACGTTTTCTAACTGTTGCAAACGCGCTCGTCGTAAATCTTCCGGGCGATCAAAGAACACATCCCAGTGATCCATCGTGAGCAGTTCCATCGTCATGGCGGCTAATTCCGCTACTTCCGACGGTACCCGGCGGGTGAAGCTAAGCGGCAAGTCGCGGGTTAGGTAGGAGTGGACCGCGTGACCACACTCGTGGAGTAAGGTCCGCATATCTCCCATCGACCGGCTGGCGTTCATAAAGATAAAAGGAACGCCCGTCATCAACAGTGGCATATTGTAGCCGCCGGGTCGCTTGCCAGGACGTGAATCCAGGTCCAAGTGGCCCATTTCTTTCATCTTGTCCAGTACGCCGCCAAACTGTGGATGTACACGCTGCAAGCATTTAGCCGACTTGTCGATCAAATCGTCCATGTGGGTGAAGGGGCGCAGTGGCTCTTTATTGCTCGTATCTACGTGCAAGTCCCAGGGGCGGAGCTGTGTTACCCCTAGCGTATCCTTGCGGTAAGCGTACAGTTTTTCGACCAGCGGGAGAATTTCGTCGCGGATGGCGTTGTGAAAATCGGTACACTCCTCGTGCGTGTAGTCAAAACGGCCCAACTGTCGGAAGCGGTAGTCGCGGTAATTATCGAAACCGGCGTTGAGGGCAATCTGGTGCCGCTTGGTCAACAAGTCGTCGAACAGTTGTTCCAGGTTTTCCGTGTCACGCCCGATACGGCGGTTGATTTTGTGGTAAACCGTCTCGCGGTAGCTCCGCTCGGTCTCTTCCAGCAGCGCACCTGCTTTTTGCAGCGTCAAGTGTACACCGTTGACGCCGACGGTCATTTCGGAGAAAATTTGGCCGTGCTTACGGCTACTCATTTGTACGGCAGTCTCTAGCTCAATATTGTTTTCGTGAAATAGCTCAACGTTGTTTTGCATGGCCCGCAAATAGATGCCAAAACGGGTGGGATTCAACTGCGAAGTCAGCGAGTGTTCTACCAGTTTGCAATTGAGTTGTTGGGTGTAATCCTCAATTCTGGGGGAGAGTTCTTGCAATGCGTAGGTGTAGGCCTCGGAGGCTTGCTCATCCGAACTATCGCAAGA
>JBCDIR010000561.1:0-3087 GCA_038748735.1 Bacteroidota bacterium
ACAAGGAGCAGGGCAACTGGGCGGCTACGACCCTGAGACGGATGTGGACTGCTGCGAAGGTTTCGTCCTGCGTTCGGCGGGTGGATTTTATACCAATAATGATCGCTTGCCCGTGGCCCGGAACGAGTTCGATAGCCTCGCCAAACTCGTGCGCGCCAAGCACGTCAAAACGGACGTACACTGGACTAAAAATTGGCAGCCTGCCCAACTCATGAATTATCATACCCACGGCTGGTCCGCCTATCAATACCTGAGTCAATGAGCTGGCGATTTCCCCGCTTCACCCCCGGCGCACCCGTCCCTTGGGACCAATTGCAAAAGCGCTTCGATTGGCTAAGCGATATGCAGGGCGTGGTGCAAAATCCGCTCTGGCACGCAGAAGGTGACGTACTTGTCCACACCCAAATGGTCGTACAAGCGCTGTTGGAAGCCCCCGGCTTTGTAGATCTTCCGACGGAAACGCAGCACGTCTTATTTGCTACCGCGTTGCTGCACGATTGTGAAAAACGCTCCTGTACCCGACGCGAAATTATTGACGGACAGGAAATCATCACTAGCACAGGACACGCCCGACGCGGGGCACATACGACTCGTGGCGTACTCTATCGAGACATTTCGACACCTTTCGCTTTGCGCGAACAGATGGTCCAACTCGTGCGCCTGCACAGTCTGCCCATTTGGGCCATCGAAAAACCGGACCCCAACTTAGCGGTTATCCGTGCCAGCGTCCAGGTACGCACGGACTGGCTCAGCCGCTTTGCGCGTGCCGATGTGGAAGGTCGAGTTTGCGATGACCAAAACGAAATGCGTACCCGCGTCCAGTTGTTTGAGGAGCTATGCCAAGAAAATCAGTGCTTTGGACCAGCGCGCGTATTTCCATCAGCGCTCGGTCGTTTTCAGTATTTCCAGCGGGGAAACAATGGGCCTGACTATATACCTTTTGATGATCGGAAATTTGACGTCGTGATGCTCTCCGGCTTGCCCGGCAGTGGGAAGGATACCTACTTGCGCCGGCAGCTCGACTTACCAGTACTCTCGCTCGACGACCTGCGCCGCCAACATAAAATCGCCCCAACCGACAAAAAAGGGAATGGTCAAATCATCCAAATGGCCCGTGAAAAGGCCCGTGTTTTCATGCGAAAAAAACAATCATTCGTTTTTAATGCCACCAACATCACCCGCAGCATGCGTGAGCTGTGGATCAGCCTGTTTACAGCTTACGGTGGGCGGGTGAAAATCGTTTATTTAGAAGTACCGTATCGGACTTTGCTACGGCAAAATCAAAACCGTGCGTATCCCATTCCCGTCAAGGTACTAGAGAACATGATTGACAAACTGGACGTACCAACCTTGGACGAGGCACAGGCTGTGGAATGGATCGTCTAGTCCACGACTCGTTTCGCATGAATCTGATGAAAGAAAATGTCGTCATTGGGTACGTCGAACTCGATACCCGTCACCTTACGGTTGTTGTCTAGGGTGAACTGAACGGTACCAAAATCGAACCACGCCTGTGGTGTTGGCCAATCGATGCGGTAGGTATCGTAGTGCCAGTGACGCAGGGGGGCGTCCAGGAGCGGGGCGGTTTGGAAGCGGAGCCAGAGGTCTTCGCCTTCTTCCTTCACGACGATGGTACCAAACAGTGGATCATCGTAAGCGCCCAGAATGTCACTTCGTTCAACAGTTGGTTGCGTATCCCGCACGCGCGCATTACGGCGACCCGCCCGACGTTCGCGCCAAGCGGCTGCGTCTTTTTCTTGATTTTCAACCGCTTGTTCTAGCCAACCATCGGTAGCACGACCAAGGTAGGTATTGACAATATAGTTGGCCAATGCACTGGATAAGCCCGTCATGCTATTGGTCAAGACAACTACGCCGAGGTCTTCGTCGGCGACCATCTTCACCCGCGAATACATCCCGTCGTAGCCACCACCGTGCGTAATCACCTGGTGTCCATCTAAATACTGTACAAACCACCCAAGTCCAGTACTGACCGGTTGGCTACCGCCACGAAGTGGATTATGGGGTCGCCAAGTCTGGTTCGTGATTCCTTGCGGGAAGATCGTCTCCCCTCCAAATTGGCCATTCGCCAGTTGCGTTTGCATCCAACGGGACATATCGTGCGCACTGGAGACAATACCGCCCGCCGCGCCCATATTGTCCCAGTTGACGTAAGGGATGGGTTCGTTACTATTGCGGGTGATGTGTGGGGTAGCAACGTTGGTCATTTTGGGTAAGCGGTTCACCGTCGTTTGTGTGCGGTCCATACCGAGTGGGGTCAAGTAGTTTTCTTGCACGTACTGCGCCCAAGTCTTCCCCGTAACCGCTTTGATGACTTCGCCCGCCGTGATGAACATGAGGTTGGAGTAACCGTAGCCCGCGCGAAACTCGTAGGCCTGGGGCAGGTGCCGAATTTGACGGATCACCTGTTCCGGTTCTAGCTCGCTTTTGAACCAGACCACGTCTCCACTAAAGGTACCGAGTCCTACGCGGTGGCAGAGCAAGTCGCGGACGGTCGTATGCTTGGACACGTAATCATCGTAGAGTTGGAAATAAGGCAAATACTGCTGCACGGGGGCGTCCAGGTCCAGTTTTCCTTCTTGGTGCAAATGGGTGATCGCCGTTGCCACGAAAGCCTTCGTATTGGAAGCGACGGCGAAGAGGGTATGCTCGTCCACGCTTTCTTTGCGCCCCTGCGTACGTGTACCGAAGCCTTCAGCCAGGATAATTTCACCGTCTTTGATCACGCCAACGGAAAAGCCGGGTACGTCAAATGCGGCTAGTGCTTCCTGGGCCGCACGCCGGAAGTCGGCGGCGTCTTGGGCGAAGATGCTGTTGATAAAAAGGCAACAAACGAGAATAGACAGGTAACGCTGTAAGCTCATACTGATTAATTTTCTACGCTCAAAGGTAGGGCTTCGCGGTAGATTACCGGCTTGGCGCAGCAAAGATTTGTATTATTGCGGTAGTGTTACGGCTGCGCTGGCGGGGTTGGCACGGAGGACGCGGAGGGACTCACGGAGAGGCGCAGAGGATTATCTTTTTGCGTACGCGCGGATACTGACCTTGCGGAGGGTTCGCTTTCAG
>JBCDIR010000562.1:0-3069 GCA_038748735.1 Bacteroidota bacterium
CATTGCTGGGGCAGCCGACGAGGTGGAGGCGTTGCTGTGGCAAGTGTGCCAGTACTTTTTGGGTAAGATTACGGTCGTGCGTGACTACCAAGACTTCCTGAAATCGCAGTACGGCGGCTACCAGTTCTACGAATACGTTGAGGATAGCGGGCCAGTGCTCGGCCCAGTCGCTAGCGGGGTGCGGAAAGGTGAATTGAACCAGTTGTTGGGGTTCCCATTCGGCGGGGAAGCGGCGGTTTGTAGACATATTCGTTGGTTTTCTTTTTGCGAAGGTATATCTTGTGTAATCTGATTATTTATCAAAACGAAAAAAATGAAAAAGCTAGCGCTCTCTGTATCTATTCTCCTCTTTGTGGTAGTAAATGTCTTTGCCCAACAAGAAGGCCGAGGAGCACAATTATCGGAAATTCGTAAGAACAAAAATCATCTAGACCTTGATATTCAAAACCTCTTTGGAGGGCTTAGAAATACGACTTTGTTGTATAAGAGGACCTTTCAAATGGGTGATTTAGTTGACGTCAATGCCATTCGATTGTTTCGGTTTTCGGGACGAGTAAACAATCAAATCACCTTTACTGACGACCCTACTCTTCAGCCGAATGACACCACTAACGTAGGCTTTCACCCTTCAGACGCGCTGGACTTTGAAATTGGATTTGGAATCGAAAAGCAAAAAATGAACAAGAATTTTGTTCACTATTATGGTGTGGACGCAATTATTAGTTTTACTCAACTGGATGACGATTTTTCTAATGGCACGATCGGAGGAATCATCAACAATGCAACAGTAACTACGGACCGGTTCGTCAAGACGGTAAGGGCAGGTATAAATCCATTTTTTGGTATAAAATACTACTTCACCAACCACTTGAGTGTCGGTGTGGAGACTGGAATCTCCATTCTTTACTTCAACCAAGCAGTTACGGAAGTGCAATTTGAACAACAATCCATTGACGGTCTGTCACAGCGGGTATTCGTGGAAGACGCTCCAGTAGTTTCCAACGGAATTCAAACTAACTTCAACAATCTTCGATTCCTGACCATTGGCTACACATTTTAATGTGGCAGAACAACATCCAACGGCAAACAAAATTACTACCTATATTTGGGGCAACGCATACTTACACTATGGCTAAGCGAAAAACAGCACCCAAAAAGGAGAAAAAAATCAGCTATCACCGCCAACCCGAGGAGATGACTCTGCGGGAGTGGCAGGTTGGTTTACGCAAGCAGTACGGAAAAAAACAATCTTTCGAGATCACCAACGAAGGCGATCATCCGGTTTGGTCCAACTTTCGGGTACACAATGTCGAACGCAATAGCAGCTACCGCGTAGCGTTACGGGGTCCGGAAGTAGGTGACAATTTTTGCACCTGTATGGATTATCGAGTGAGTGGTTTAGGTACCTGCAAACACATCGAATGGGCCTTGGAAAAGCTGTACAATACCTACGGCAATAAGCAGCATTTTCGCAAGCCACCTCCCGAACGTACTTATACCTCTGTATACCTGGAGTACCGCGAGACGCGACGTCTACGGATACGCATCGGCGCGGAAAACGAGGCAGAATTCAACGCACTGGCCAAAGATTTTTTTGATAAAGAAGGTTATTTTTATCCACAAGCAGCACTGAATTTTCACGACTTTTTGCAAAAAGCCAAAGCAATTAATGATCGTTTTCGCTGTTACCCCGATGCTCTAGAGTGGATATTGGAGCAGCGGGCCACGCAGCGCCGCCGGGAAGACGCTGACCGCCTGCGGGCGAAGGCAGATAGTTTGAAAAATCTCATTCAAGCTGATTTGTACCCTTACCAGCGCGAAGGAGTACTCTTTGCTTTTCAAGCTGGGAAGGCCTTACTAGCGGACGAAATGGGGTTGGGGAAGACTATTCAGGCAATTGCTACCGCCGAGCTGTACCGTAGGGAATACGGTATTAGTAAGGTGTACATTATTTGCCCTACGTCGCTCAAATACCAGTGGCGGGCGGAGATCAAACGCTTCACCACTAGCGAAGTACGCGTTATTGAGGGTCCGCAACACAAACGTTGTGAGCAATACGAGTCCGATAAGTTTTACTACCATATTCTTACCTACAACGTAGTAGCGCGCGATTATCCGCACATCAATACGGCCGATCCGGATTTAATTATCCTAGACGAGGCGCAACGGATCAAAAATTGGGATACCAAAATATCTCAGGCGGTAAAGCGCTTGCGCGCACCTTACCGCTTGGCATTAACGGGTACGCCGCTGGAAAACAAGTTGGAAGACTTGTACTCGATTGTGCAGTTTCTGGATCAGTACCTACTGGGACCGCTCTATTTGTTACAGTACCGTCATTTGGCCAAGAATGACAACGGTATGGTGGTGGGGTATCGTCATTTGGATGAAATTTACGCGAAACTGAAGGGGGTGATGCTACGCCGCCGCAAGAAAGATGTGCTCAAGCAGTTACCGCCGCGGGTAGACAAAAACCTCTTCGTTACGATGACGGGGCCTCAGTGGGCATTGCACCAAAGCTACGACGCAGATGTGGCGCAACTGGTGGCAAAGTGGCGGCGACACAACTTCCTCAGCGAGCAAGATCGGCTGCGCTTGATGAGTGCGTTGCAGATGATGCGTATGTCGTGTAACAGCACGTATATCGTCGATCTCAAAACCCGGAATGATACCAAAATTGATGAGCTGTTTTACCTGCTGGAGGAACACCTGAGCGAGCCCGAAGAAAGTGTAGTGGTTTTCAGTCAGTGGTCGCGGATGACGCATTTGGTGGCCTCGGAACTGGAAGCTAGAGGCGTACCATTCGCGCATTTACACGGTGGCGTACCGAGTGCCAAACGAGGAGCGTTACTGGATCGTTTTCGGGATGATGCGGACTGTCGTGTGTTCTTGTCTACCGATGCGGGTGGCGTTGGACTCAACTTGCAGAAAGCGTCTTTGGTGGTGAATTTAGACCTTCCGTGGAACCCTGCGGTGTTGGAACAACGCATTGGGCGTGTGTATCGCCTGGGACAGGAACGCGGCGTCCAAGTCATCAACTTGATTGCAGAAAACACGATTGAGCACCGG
>JBCDIR010000563.1:0-3064 GCA_038748735.1 Bacteroidota bacterium
AAGAAAGTCTACCGTACCGACGAGGTAGAAACCACCGCCTTAAACGAAGTCAGCATCGACATCCAAGCGGGTGAATTCGTCTCCATTATGGGGCCATCTGGCTGTGGTAAATCCACCCTGATGAACATCCTAGGGATGATTGATAACCCTTCCGGCGGTGGGTACCAGTTCCTGGACCACCAGGTAGCGGGCTATTCCGAGCGGCAGCGTTCGGACTTGCGCAAAAACAACATTGGCTTCATCTTCCAGAGCTTCAACCTGATTGACGAGCTGACCGTGTTCGAGAACGTCGAATTGCCGCTCATTTACACGAAAGTGGGCAGCTCCGAACGTAAAGAACGCGTTGAGGCCGTCCTTGAAAAGATGAATATGATGCACCGCCGCAACCACTTCCCGCAGCAGTTGTCCGGTGGTCAGCAGCAACGCGTCGCCGTGGGCCGGGCCATCATCAACAATCCCAAACTGATCCTCGCGGATGAGCCGACGGGTAACCTGGACAGCAACAATGGCGACGACGTAATGAAAACCCTCGTTCAACTCAACCAAGACGGTGCGACGATCATCATGGTGACGCACTCGCAATACTGTGCCGAATTTGGCAACCGCATCATCCGCATGCTCGATGGGCAGGTGGTGACGGAGAGTGTTGTTCAGCAGTACCTCTAGGGGGACCCGCTCGGGAGGCCTGTGGCGTTCCTCGCTGTAGGTAGAGGGACCGCCTCGGCTGAGCCGAGACTTTGGGTAGAGGGTAGAGGGGCAGTGCCTCGTTTGGGGAAGTATTTCAGCTTCGCCGCAGCGCTTGCTCTTCACTAGTGCCTACAGGATGTAGAGGGACTGGACGCTGGTGTGTCCTTTGGGGTGAGGGCAAAGGGACAGCGTCCTGTTTGATGTAGTTTTCTGCTCCACCGTAATACTGACTTTTACACCGATTTAACGACTTGTATAACTGACCTGAAATCATCCACGCGAAACGACTAAACGCTAATAATAGGCGTAACCACGTGAGCGCCAGCGAACTTCCCCCTGACCACGCTCTAGCGTGGGAATACCCCCGTGACCACGCTTTAGTGTGGGAACACCACCACGATTCCGACCGCAGGTCGGAGAAGTACCAAACCCGACTGTTATGTTTAAAATCATCTTCACTTCTGCTTGGCGGCAACTCTGGAAAAACCGGGGATACAGTAGCCTCAATATTCTCGGTTTAGCCGTGGGTTTGAGCGTAGCGATGCTCAGTGCCCTGTGGGTCAAATACCAGACCGAATACGATCAGTTCCACGCTAATGGTGACCGGATTTACCGCGTCATGCAAGACTATCAACCGTCCAATGGTGAAATGGGTACTTATGCTGCGTTACCGATCCCGATGGCTACCGTCCTACGGGAAGAGACACCCGGCGTAAAGCACGTAGCCATCACCGATTGGGGCTTTACGAATACGCTCATTGTCGGTGATAAGCGCTTGCGCAAGGAAGGAATGTACGTTGAGCCAGATTTCTTGAATATCTTCACTTTTCCACTATTGGCCGGAGACGTGAGCACTGCTTTGGACCAACCCAACAAGGTTATCATCAGCGAAAGTACAGCAAAAGCCATATTCGGTGACGAAGATCCAATGGGACAGACCATTAGTATCGACCAAGCAGTCGAAGTGACCGTTAGTGCGGTGATGGCTGATATGCCTGCGCAGTCTACCCTGCAATATGATTTTCTACTACCATTTAGCCTTAAGCAGCAGCGGGAGACCTGGATGCAGGGCGAGGCCATTGGTTGGGGTAACTACTCCTTCCAAATTTACTACGAGCTGGAACCTGGCGTTGACCCCGATAAGATCAAAGCGCAACACCTCAACATTCTCAAAGAAAATGATCCACTGGCGGCTAGTACGATCAACTACCACCGTCTAGCGGATTGGCACTTGCGCAGCATTTTCGTGGAGGGCGTACCGATGGAGGGGCGCATTCGTTACGTCAAGTTGTTTGGTGTCATCGGTATCCTTGTACTGCTGATTGCGTGTATCAACTTTATCAATCTGAATACGGCTAGGGCCGAAAAGCGAAGTAAAGAGGTAGGCGTGCGCAAGGCCGTCGGCGCGGGTCGCTGGAACTTGGTAACCCAATTCCTGGGCGAAACGGCACTGACTATCGTACTGGCGTTTACGGCGGCTGTCTTATTAGTTAACTTGGTGCTACCTCAGTTCAATACGTTAGTAGAAGAGGAAATGACCTTTCCCTGGACCGATGGTCAATTCTATCTGGTTAGTTTAGGGCTGATCGCTGGGGTGACGGTACTAGCTGGTAGTTATCCCGCCTTTTTCCTGACACGGTTTCAGGCGCGCGAAGTACTGCAAAAAACCTTCCAAATTGGCCGCGGTAGTAACTTATGGAGCCGGCGGGCGCTGGTGTGTATCCAGTTTATGGTGAGTATTGCGCTGATTGCAGGCAGTATTGTAGTGCACAAGCAGGTGCAGTACGCGCAGTCCATAGATACGGGGTACAATCAAGAACGCCTTATTAGCATTCCTAATACGCCGGGTTTAGACCCCAAGGCAGAGGCTTACCGCAATGAATTACTAGCTAGCGGGATGGTTGAAAGCTTTACGGCTAGTAGTAGCCCCGTGACCAGTATTTGGTCCAATATGAGTAATGTTAATTGGCCCGGTAAGCAGGAAGAAGAGAATTTCAATTTTGCTTTTGTTGCTACGAGTGAAGGTTACTTCAACACCCTACAGATGGATATTGTAACAGGTCGAATTTTCGATGATGCTCCTGGTCAAGACACCGCTAGTATGATTTTGAATCAGACAGCAGTTGCCGTGATGGGTTTGGAAGATCCGTTGGGTACCCAACTACTGTGGAACGAGCGCCCATATCAAATTGTCGGCGTAGCGGAAGACGTCATTATGGAAACGCCTTACGAACCGGTACGAGCTACTATTTTTATCAAAGATCCAGGCTGGAAGAGCTTCTATTTAGCCCGTCTGTCCGAAAATCGTCCTACGGAAGCCGCCCTAGCCACCATTGGCGAAATCACGGAGGCCCACGACCCGGCTACGCCTTTTAAT
>JBCDIR010000564.1:0-3062 GCA_038748735.1 Bacteroidota bacterium
GCCACGCACCATCCAGGGACTGACTGTTGCGGGCGAAGGTGTTTTGTAGTAGGGGATCGCTTTGCGCAAAGCAGGTTATTACCCACAGCAAAAGCAGCATACTTACGGCAATTTTTCGCATCAAATTCTTTATTCATAAGACGAAAAAATCGCTAAGCTGCCCTGACAGCAAAATATAAAAAACCCGTTGAGAACAGCAACAATCTCAACGGGCGAAACATCATCTCTCTACCACGAACTAAGTGGTAGTGAAAGGGAAAAAAATTTTACTCTGTCGCTTGTGCCAATCTATTTGGTGGGTGCGAACACGTCCCGTATTTTTTATTGTATAAATGCAAGCTGATCAAGGCCAAGGATGGCACATAGATGGCTTTGTTACTCAGGGGTACGAATTGGGCTTGCTCGTTGAAAATCACGAATACCAAGGTCGCCCAAGCGATCCATAGCCCGTACTTGATCCATAATTTTGTACTGGCACGCGCGGACTGATACACCATCCAACAAGCGATCGCGGCAAAAGCTACGTCAATGAGTCTCCACCAAGTTGGCGCACTAGCACAACAGACAGCCGAGCAGGTTTGCGCCACAAAAACAAACGGAGTGGCTACGCAATGGACCAGGCACATACCACTGGCCAGCGCCCCGAGGGTATCCGATGTCTTGGTCAAAAAAGCAGAGGTCATAAGTTCAGTTTTTTGAGGTTTTGGCGAATTAAAATTGCTGCATTAAAGTAACCTTAGCAACGAACTGCTGTTGTTGCAGCGGGTCCATTTCCGTATTGAGTCGACTGTCGTTGAACACGAGATAAACGAAAGATAGCGGCCGGTATTCCCAACTACCACGCACGTTCCAGCGTCCTAACCGATCAAAGCTATTGTACTGGTAAAAAGCGGAAAGCTGTACCCGCGGATTCAGCGCAAAGCGCGAACCAATGGTAATCAATTCCGTCACCAAGTCCGTTTGTTCGCTGCCGACGCCCCGCAAGTCATTGCGTTCGTAGTCCACCGTTATTGCTACGTGAGGAATCGGTGCCAAGCGGCCCGCCAGAAAGATGGTATTGCGGATACCGTTATAAAAGTCCCCGAAATCGTAACGCGCTTCGGCAGACCACTTTTTAGACTGATCCGTGAAATAGCGTAAGGTATAACGCGTGTAGTAGTACTCGTCTCTGGCGATTTCTTGGCCCAGTGGTGCAAAGTCAAAATTGATGTTTTGCCAAGTTGGTGTGAAGGAAAACTCCACGAAACTGTTGTCCTTGAACCACAAATAGACGGGAAAAATATACAGACTAGCCTGCTGAAAATTAGCAGGATTGGTCGCATCGTGGTTATAATTCACAAACATTCCAGGATCCGAACGTCGAATCCAATCGATATTTTTAGGTCGCCAGATGTAATACCCCCCCGGATTGTGACGAATGATGTTGGTTTGCTGCACAAACCCCATCGCGGGCGAGTAGTTGTGGTCTACGTAATCCGTCAGCCAGCCCGCGTAGAATTTATTACTCAGATAACCCGCAAAAATACGCCCCGCGTAGCCCGTCTCCCCCGTCCCCTCATCTAAGGAGGAGGTGAGCATGTACTGGATCGTAAGCTCGCTCACGGGTCGGATTTGCCCGTCCAGGGTAAGGGTCGTATTATTATTGGCTGCGGTACCCAGTTCGCTAGAGGCTTCGTCTAGGCGGTGTGTCACCATGACGCCCACGTTGTTCTCGCGCCCGTAGTTGCGGAGGTAACGGGCAGCGCTAAAATTAGCGACCGGAGAATTATCCGTTTCCCCCTGCCGAACGAACAGCCCCGCGACAGCTTGTTTTTCGTTCCGCTGGGTAAAGCGCGTTCCCACTTGAATTGGTGCAGGAGTGGCATTGAAATCACCGGAAAGTCCAATACGCCGACTAAAAAACGGTCGGATGAACGACTGAAAACTCCCTGCCCAGATGCCGGAATTTTCCAGGAAAAACTGTCGCTGTTCCGGAAAAAAGATATTGAACCGCTCTAGGTTGTTCACCGCCCGGTCCACATCTGCCTGCGCAAAATCTGTGTTGATAGTGACGTCCAGTACGGACTGCGGACTGATCGCCCACTTGAGGTCACCACCGAATTTGAGGTCGTCCTCGGAAGTGCTGGGAGCGTTGCCCACTTGGTTTTTATCGTATTGAAACAAGGCGTACGGTTCCACCCTAACGTTGGCGGCGGGGGGTGGAACCTCAATCCCCGTGAGCTTAGCGGCGTAGGTCATTCGGTAAGGCGTGAACGACTGCGGAATGGCCGGGAAAGTGGATACTTCCACGTCGCGGCGGGCGTAGCGCACCAGGGTAATCCCCCACTCTACGGGCTGGCCATCGGCGGGTTTATCGTAGCGCAACGTCTTGAAGGGAATCGCAAATTCGGCGGTGTAGCCTTCTGCTGTCCGCTGGGTTCTGACCTGCCACAGCGTATTCCAACCCGCATCAAAATCGGTACCACTAAAGTTCTGAAAATCCCGCTGGTTACCGTAAGGCGTCGTCTGAAATGCTTGGGCGTATTGCTTCAGGTTCTGGGGGTCCAATGCCACCCCAAAAATATCGTTTTCGCCCCAGCGAAAATCACGCCGTAAATCCTGCACCCGGACTCCCGCCAGTCCCATACTGTCTTTGCAGATGGCCCCGACGTAGAGGTATTTTTCATCGTACAAAAAGCGCACCTGCGTTTCGTAACGAACCGGTCCGCCCTGCCGAGGCTCGCGGCGAAAAAAATCGCTGACGGGCGTAGCAGCTTGCCAGTCTACCTCGTCTAGTTGACCATCAATTTGCGGGCTGGTGGTTGCCTTATGGACAAAAATCGCCTCCGCAGTATCCGGCGGAGGGAAATTGGTGTCGTCTTGCTGTGCAAACACCGAGTTGACAGCAAATAACAAAAGAAAAGGCCATATGAGTAGACGATCAACCATCAAGGCAGCAGAAATTAATCCAAAAACGAATATAAATGCGCTGCAAAACTACAAAAAATCCCCCACCTGCAACACTGTTGCATTTATGTAACTATATTTGTATCGTAGTTTCTGTGAAAGATATGATTCTGCAC
>JBCDIR010000565.1:0-3061 GCA_038748735.1 Bacteroidota bacterium
AAAATCGCCCTTTTGTCGCTACTTTTCGTACCGTACTCACCTTAATAGCCCTGCTATTAGGTTCCGTGCGTCCCTCAATTAGCACCAAAATAACTGATTTTTGCCTATCGCAGACATTATTAAACAAGTTCTAAACAAACTAGCTCATGTGGATTCGCTTAACGGCCATTTTACTTTGCGTCGTTTTTTTCATTACGGGTTGTAACAGCTTGATCTCGCAGTTTTTTGGCACCCACAAATTACGCACTTTCCCCATGTTCGAGGTGGTACAAACGGGCATTGGTGACGCGGACTTTGTGTCGCTGGAAGGCGCTTGGCAAACGGGAGATTACTTGGTCGTTCCGCCCCGCAACAAAGCAGATAAAGCGGTGCTCATCTACCCGCTCCTTACCGAAATTCAACTGGCCGCCGTGGAAAAAGGCGAACTGGTGGAACCCCGAATCATCGCCTGGACCAAGAACTTTTCTCTCGATTGTGACGAAGAAAACAACTGTGCGCCCCGTCAGCGTGTTGATGCACTGGGTATCGTCCGGGAAATGCGCCGCGAAAAGAAAAAAGCACACATGCTGCCCAGCAATAAGTACCGCCTACCCGAGAACGTCGACTACGTAGAAGTAGGCCGCAGTCCGCTCGCTTGGTACTGGAACCTCTTGATGCTGGTGGGTGGATTAGGACTGGCCTTTTTTATCGAATCCCGCGCAGCTAAAAAACGAGCTGCGTTAGAACAACAATAACCTTATTTATGAGTCAAAGAAAACACATCGTTGCCGGCAACTGGAAAATGAACAAAGACTACGACGGTGGTCGGGCGTTGGCCCAAGCAGTTGTAGACCAGCTCCAGGCAACGGATACCCACGTCATCTTCGGAACGCCCTTCATCCACCTGAAAAGTGTGAGTAAGATCGTCAGTGGCATCAATAATGTACATCTGGCTGCGCAGAACGTACACCAAGCGGACAGTGGCGCTTATACCGGAGAAATTTCCGCAGCCATGCTCCGTTCGGTCGGCTGTGATTTCGTCATTTTGGGACATAGCGAACGTCGTGCGTACTTCGGCGAAGCTGGTCAACTGATCGCTGATAAAGTGAAGCAAGCGCTGAAACACGAACTTGGCCCCATCTACTGCTGTGGGGAAGAGTTGGACGTACGCGAGGCGGGCCGGCAGGAAGAAGTCGTCAAAGCACAGATTGAAAGCGAACTCTTTCACCTCAGCGCCGAGGAATTTGGCCAGGTCGTCATCGCTTACGAACCCGTATGGGCCATCGGTACGGGTAAAACAGCTAGTCCCGAACAGGCACAAGACATGCACGCCTTCATTCGTCAGCTAATCCAGGACAAATACGGCGCAGACACGGCGAACGCGACGACTATCCTGTACGGTGGGAGTGTCAAACCAGCGAACGCAAAAGACATCTTCTCGAAGCCGGACGTAGACGGCGGACTCATCGGTGGGGCGTCCCTGAAAGCGAATGACTTTAACGCCATCATTCAAAGTTTTTAGCGTGAGATACCTGATACTCGTCACTTGGTTTGGCCTCTTAGGGCTGTGGAGTTGTCCATCTTCTAGTTCGTCGGAGGTGGTGGAATCGGCCCCAGTCGAAGCACCGTCCGAAGGCTTTTTCCTGCCGGATGCGGACAGCTTGTCGTTCCCGGTCGTGACGGACTTTGAGGAACTCGCGCCTTTATTTGCGTTAAGCAACGATACGGTCTACGTAGTCAACTTTTGGGCCACCTGGTGCGCCCCCTGCGTGGAAGAGCTACCTTACTTTGAGCAACTAGCAACCGAGCTGGCTGACCAACCGGTACGTTTTGCCATGATTAGCTTAGACTTTAAGCGTAATCTGAACAGCAAACTCCAAAAATTCATCGACGAGCGCCCGTTTGAGCTGCCGGTCATTGCGTTGGTAGACCACCGTTCCAATGTTTGGATTGACCGCGTGGAACCAACTTGGTCGGGAGCAATTCCAGTTACCATCGTCTACCGCAACGGACAACGAACGTTCTACGAGGAGCAGTTTGAAGATTACGAAGATTTACAAGAAATTGTCTTAGCGCAATTGAACGCCGACCAGTAGTTCGCTGTTGCAATGAACGTTGTATACGCTTTGCCAGGTAAAGGGCAAAGGGTTCTATTTCACTAAAAGACTTGTTCAACCGGAGCCTCAAATGGCTGCAAGCGGCAAATTTTCTCCTGCACTTCGTCAGAAAGCCTCGCTGTCTCGGCTGAGCCGAGATCGCCTACGTTTTCTTTCTCGTTCAGAACAAAATTTGCTGCGCTCTCGCTCATTCATGCCCGGCCGAACAAGTCTAAAAAATTCAAACCATATGAAATCATTGACGCAAAGTTTGACGCTCTGTTTGTTAGTACTACTTTTTGCCTGTCAACCCGCCGCAGACAACAGTACCGCTGCCGCAGACGAAGACACTACGGCACAGACGGTGAGCGACGATAAGCAGGACGACACTCCAACGGAGGGCATTGAAGTGGGTGACCAAGCCCCTACTTTCAACCTCAAAAGCGTGGACGGCGAAATGTATTCTTTCGATAATATCAAAGATGCCAACGGGGAAACGCCCAAGGGCTTCATCGTAACCTTTACGTGTAACACCTGCCCTTACGCCGTCGACTACGAAGACCGCATCATCGCGTTGCACAACAAGATGTCTCCGCAGGGCTATCCCGTCGTAGCTATCCAGCCCAACGACCCCGCGGTGAAGGACGGTGACAGTTTTGAATCCATGCAGACACGGGCGCAGGAAAAGGGCTTTCCTTTTCTCTACCTCAACGACGGCGCGCAGGAAGTCTATCCCAAATACGGCGCGACCCGTACTCCGGAGGTATTCCTCGTAGACGCGGATGGTATCGTACGTTACCAGGGTGCGATTGACGACAATCACCAAGAGCCAGCAAAGGTGACGGTTAATTACGTAGAAACTGCCGTGGCCGCCATCGAAGCGGGCCGCGACCCCGAACCGAGTTTCGTGAAAGCTATCGGCTGTACGATTAAAACGAAGAAAACGTAATTTGAATTCCTCCCCAATTTTGATTTCATCAAAATCG
>JBCDIR010000566.1:0-3061 GCA_038748735.1 Bacteroidota bacterium
AGGAAGGCCCCGACCAACAGCAGGGAGACCCAGTTGTCGGCGAAGAAGCTCGCCTCGGTGCCTGCGCCCTCCGCCTGTTGAGCCAGATCCACCGCCCAGCCGACGAGAAAGGCGCCGATCGCCTCCGCCATGCCGAGGGCGAGGGACACGATGGCAAAGAGGCCAACCGCCCGCTCCGAGCCGCCCATCAGCCAGCGATAGAAGGGCCAGGCGCGCTGGGGCGGCTGGTCCGGCCCGGCGGTGAAAGGGTCGAAGAGCGTCTCGAACCAGCGGGTCATGCGGCGCTTTCCTGCGACGGCCCCTCCGTGCGGGCGGCGCTGTCGATGAAGCCGCCCGACTGGCGCGACCAGAGCCGGGCATAGAGCCCGCCCGCGTCGAGCAGTTCCTGGTGCGTGCCCTGTTCCGCGATTCCCCCATCTTCCAAAACAATGATCTTATCGAAGGTGAGGAAACTGTAAATGCGGTGTGTGATGATGATGGTCGTTTTATCCGCTAGTGCTTCGTTGAAATAGCCGAGAATCTGTGCTTCGGTATCGGTATCGACTGCCGAGAGACAATCGTCCATAACGATAATGTCGGGCCGTTTGATGAGCGCCCGGGCGATGCTCACACGTTGTTTCTGTCCGCCCGAAAGCGTCACACCGCGCTCCCCTACCCGCGTATCGAAACCGTCTTGTAGCCCCGCTATATCGTCGTGTACGGCGGCGTAACGAGCGAACCGCTCTACCTCCTCCCGGTCGGCACTGCGCTTGCCGAAGGCGATATTATTGGCTACCGTATCCGAGAATAAGAATACTTCCTGCGGCACGTAGCCAATGCGTTCCCGTAAATTGGCCAAATCGTGCGCTTGCAGGGGTTTCCCGTCTACGCGTATCTCCCCGGCGGAGACGTCGTACATGCGCAAAAGCAAGTCCGCCAGCGTTGTTTTTCCGGAACCCGTGCGGCCAACGATGGCCAGTTTTTCACCGGGTTTAAGTTGTAAATTAAAATTGCGAATGGCCGTAATCCCCGTATCTGGATACGTGAAAGTGACTTGGTCGAATTCGATGCTTCCGCGAAGTGCCACCGGCTGCTGTTGGGTATTAATGATGTCCGGTTCTTCCCGTAAAAATTCGTTAATGCGCTGCTGCGAAGCGGAGGCTTGCTGAATGATCGACGCTACCCAACCGACCGCCGTCACGGGCCAGGTCAACATATTGACGTAGATGACAAATTCAGCAATATTACCCGCCGAAATGGTTCCATTGGCCACCTGCACGCCCCCGATGTAGACCGTCAAAATCGTACTCGCCCCGATGAGGACAACCATCAGTGGATAGAAAAACGCTTCTACGCGCGCCAGTTCCAGCGATTTGTCTTTAAAATCATCCGATTGATCAGCAAAAAAACCGCGGATGGCCCGCTCCTGCACGTAGCTCTTAATGACGCGAATACCGCTGTATGACTCCTGCGCAGTACTGTTCAGTTCCGAAAGCTGCTGCTGAATGCGGTAACTGCGTTTATTGATGATATTGCTAACGTAGTAAATACTGATGGACAAAAACGGCAGGGGAATCAGCACGTACATCGTCAGCGTGGGGCTAACCCGCAACATACTGTACACCACCAAAATGACGGTAGACAGCAAGTTGATGCCGTACAAGACCGCCGGACCGAGGTACATCCGCACCTTTCCCACGTCTTCGGATATCCGGGCCATGAGATCACCCGTTTTATTACGCTTATAAAAAGCGAGGGTGAGTTTTTCGTAGTGGCCGAAAATTTCCTTGCGCAAATCGTACTCCACCAAGCGCGACATAACGATGATCGTTTGCCGCATGAAGTACATAAAAACCCCCATGATGAGCGCCAGTAAGAGCACCAAACCACCGTAATACAGTAGTGTCTTCGCCAGAACAGCGTAAAAGTCGGCCTGCAAGTCAAAGCCATCCAACTGACGATACAGGCCAATCTGCTCGACCACCAAATCGAAACCCTCGCGGATCATTTGCGGCTGCAGTACCCGAAAATAGTTGGATAAGGTAACAAACAAGAACCCCAACAGCAAGAGCTTGCGGTACTTCCAAAAATACTTATTGAGGTGCTTTAATGGTTCCAAACGACGTGTGTTCTACTGGCCTTCTCAACGCTGGATTTCAGCGGAAAGTTTAGCGAAGGTAAGAGGAATAACGGTTACTCCTCGCCCTGGGCTTTAAAATCTTCAAAGGACTGGGTAGCGAAGTGGTCCTCGCCCACGTAGCGCAATTCCACTTCCATGCCCGCCGCGTCTTTGTAGCCGGGGGAAATGGAGATACGCTGCCTGTTTTCGTCTAGGTAAACGAAGGAGGGGTAGCTCATACGACCATCCAGTAGGGCGTAGGCCAATTCGTGGAAGCCGCGGCGGCCCTGGGCTTGGTACTTAAAGGTATGGTTATCGTACTGTATTAGTTCGCGCATTTCCGCGTCCAACTTAACGGCGTAGAAGTTCGCGTTCATAGCTTTGACAACGTCCGCATCGACGAAAGTCGTCGCGTCCATACGCTTACACCAACCGCACCAATCGGTATAGATGTCGATAAAGATTTTCTTAGGGGCCGTTTGCTGGCGTTGGAGGGCTTCCCCCCAGCTGAGCCACTCAATAGTCGCCTCGGCGGGCGGATTCGTCGTCACGTCAGCAGTCAGTAGCGCCACCAACAGTAGGCAGCCGTATGCGAGTTGTTGCATAGGAAATTGATTTTGAACAAAGGTAGGGGATTGTTCGACTGCGTGTTGTGATGAGCTTGTTAAAAATGGGCTACGCTATGCCTACTGGTGCCGTTCAAGCATCGTAAACGACGAGCGCTACCAGCGCGTGTTTTAGTTTCAATTCCAACTGGTGCAATTCAAAGCTGTTCCATTCCGACAATATGCCTTTCGATGAATTCAGTTTCAATTCCAACTGGTGCAATTCAAAGAAAAGGTAATTATCTAAATAATGCTAGTACACGAAGTTTCAATTCCAACTGGTGCAATTCAAAGATCAATGCTACGCAAGTAGGCAGTGTGCAAAAAGTGGTTTCAATTCCAACTGGTGCAATTCAAA
>JBCDIR010000567.1:0-3054 GCA_038748735.1 Bacteroidota bacterium
CAATCTTACCCAAAATTTCGTTGGCACGTGAACTGAGTACGGCGCTTCCACTCTGAAAGAGTACCTTGTCGGACAGGTCAACGTAAACGACCGTTTTGTCTACTTTTACTTCTACATCGTCATCGGATAGGCCTTCGTCTAGCACACCTTTAAGATTGACGGCTAGTGCTAAGTTGATACTATCCGTTCGAGTCTTGGCAGACTGGAGCATCTGGATATATTGATCTTTTTTGCCGAGTTGAGCTAGCGAAGTCTGGATGTTGGCATTTGCTGTTTCGGATACATTGGTCAAACCCTCTACTTGGGCCAATTGCGCATCGCGCTGGCGGCGGAGGTCAGCGATTTGCTCCCGTAAGTCAGCGATGCGTTGCTCGCGTTGGTTGATACCGCTTTCTGCTGCCCGCAGGTCTGCTTCGCACTTACGAATCCGAGCGTCGATATTGGCAATTTCTTCGGTGTAACGGTTGAGTTGTTTGTTGGCCGCTTCTAATTCAGTTTGTAATAAGGCATAGTCTTTTTTACTAACACAAGAAGCGAATGTTAGACCTAGCACGAGTATAGCAAATAGTTTGAACGATGCGTTCATGATTGGTGATTGGTTGGTTTTCTTAAAATGTTTACAATAGTCTTAACGCTATTTTTTAGCGATAAGTGCGCCCCAATTTAGCCAAAATAAAAAACCCCAAGCGCAGCACGGTGGCTACGCTTGGGATTTTTAAGCGGGCAAGCACTGGGGCTTGCTACTCGCTGTCTTATCCTACAAAAATGGAGCAATGACCAAAGCCACCACTGACATCAACTTCAGTAGGATGTTTAGTGACGGGCCGGAGGTATCCTTAAACGGATCACCAACGGTGTCACCCACCACGGTTGCTTTGTGCGGCTCGGAGCCTTTGTAGTACATTTCGCCTTTGATTTCGACGCCTTCTTCGAACATCTTCTTGGCGTTGTCCCACGCACCACCGGCGTTGGACTGGAAGATGGCCATCAGGACCCCACAAACCGTTACACCCGCTAGCAAACCACCGAGCATTTCCGCACCGCCGCCGAAGCCGACGAGTACCGGAGAAATAACGGCGATCAAACCGGGAACGATCATTTCACGGATCGACGCTTTGGTAGAAATGTCTACACACTTATCGTATTCGGCTTTGCCGTCGGCGGCCTCGAAGACCTTTTGATCGGCGGCGCTCCAGTCAGCAAATTCCTTGCCGTCGTTCTTTTTCATCGCGTCAAGCGCGGCGCGTAATTCAGGAATGTCCTTGAACTGACGACGCACTTCCTGGATCATATCCATCGCTGCACGACCTACTGCGTTCATCGACAAAGCGGAGAACAGGAACGGCAACATACCACCCAGGAGGAGACCCGCCATTACGGTCGGCTTGGCAATGTCGATACTGTTGATTTCTGCCGTAGTCATAAAGGCTGCGAAGAGGGCCAGGGCCGTCAAAGCCGCCGAGCCAATAGCGAAACCTTTACCGATAGCCGCTGTGGTGTTACCCACTGCGTCTAGCTTGTCGGTGCGCTCGCGTACTTCCTTGGGTAGCTCGGCCATTTCGGCAATACCACCAGCGTTATCCGAAACCGGACCGTAAGCGTCCACCGCGAGTTGGATACCCGTGTTGGACAACATACCTACCGCCGCGATAGCGATACCGTAGAGCCCCGCAAATTCGTAAGCACCGATAATAGCCGCGGCCAAGATGATGATTGGAATGGCCGTAGACTGCATGCCCACGCCCAAGCCAGCAATGATGTTAGTAGCAGAACCCGTCAACGATTGGTCTACGATGCTCTGTACGGGCTTTGTACCCGTACCCGTATAAAATTCCGTTACGATACCGATCAGTAGGCCAGAAGCCAAACCGATGATTACCGCGATGAATACACCGAAGGAAGAGTAGTCGATACCTTTATAGGTCCACGTTTCGGGTAGCATGTAAGTTACCAGCGCGTAAGTAGCCACGAGCATCAAGAAAGCGGAAAGGAACTCGCCACGGTTCAGTGCCTTTTGGGGGTCGCCACCTTCTTTGACCTTCACAAAGAAAGTACCAATGATAGAAGTGATAATACCTACACTGGCCAGGGTTAATGGTAGTAATACGGCATTCAGACCGTTAAAAGCGTTATCCGCCTCGAAGCCTTTTGCGCCTTCCATCAAGGTGCCATCGCCGTTGTAAACCGCAATGAAAGCTGCACCTAGTACCATCGTACCGATGATCGAACCGACGTAAGACTCGAACAAGTCCGCACCCATACCGGCTACGTCTCCTACGTTATCGCCTACGTTATCCGCAATCGTGGCGGGGTTGAGGGGGTGATCTTCAGGAATGCCCGCTTCTACTTTACCGACGAGGTCAGCACCAACGTCAGCGGCTTTGGTGTAAATACCACCACCTACGCGCGCAAACAATGCGATAGAAGAAGCACCAAAAGAGAAGCCCGTGATAACGGTAATGACGCGGTTAACGTCCCAGCCCATACCGTCATACACAATAAATAGGGTACCCAAACCGAGTACACCTAAGCCCACTACCCCGAGACCCATGACGGCACCACCGGCGAAGGCTACTTCTAGCGCCTGGCCCAAACTGGTACGGGCGGCGTTCGTGGTACGAACGTTGGCCTTGGTAGCGATTCGCATACCAAAGAAACCAGCGAGTGCAGAACAGATGGCGCCCAGAATAAAGGAAACGGCTACGAGCGGGCTAGAATCCTCGGCATTGGCCGTTAGACCTAGTAAAATAGCGACTGCTACTACGAAAATAGCGAGTACGCGATATTCCGCTTTGAGGAAGGCCATTGCACCTTCGGAAATGTTATGGGCGATGCGGCTCATGCGCTCCGTGCCCTCTTCTTGCTTGCTGACCCACGCTGAACGCCAAGCCATGAAAAGCAGGGCAAGAACACCGAATACGGGCACAGCATACATAATTGTTTGACCCATGTTATTTGATTGTTTAAAATATAAGTTTATCGTCTTGTGCTTGTTTAGCGGCGCAAAGGTAAAAAAAGTTGGTAGATATACGGTCTTGATGGACGCTTGGGTTA
>JBCDIR010000568.1:0-3045 GCA_038748735.1 Bacteroidota bacterium
AAAGACGTGACGGCCAAGTGCTACGGTGGTGATATTACGCGGAAGCGGAAGCTACTCGAAAAGCAAAAAGCGGGTAAGAAGAAAATGCGACAGTTCGGTAAGATTGAGGTGCCCCAGAAGGCTTTCCTGGATGTGTTGAAGTTGGATTAGCCGTTTTTCGCCCGCAAAAGTATCACAATATGCAACCCATCGACCCGCTCAACCAAGTGGCCGAATTTCACCGCACTTTCAAGCACCCCATTGAAGCGGAGCCGACCATTCCCGCCGCCGCGCGCTGTCAGCTGCGGGTATCCCTACTGCGCGAGGAACTGCAAGAGTTAGAGGATGCCATTGCCGCCAAGGATTTAATCGAAATTGCCGATGCCCTCTGCGATATTCAGTACGTACTGTCCGGGGCCGTGTTAGAGTTTGGTTTGGGAGAACAATTTCGGGCGCTCTTTGACGAGGTGCAACGCTCCAACATGAGCAAAACCTGTAAGGACGAGGCCGAAGCCGAGGCTACCGCCGCCCACTACCGCGCCCAGGGGACCGACTGTTACATTCAGCAATCGGGCGAACACTGGCTAGTCTACCGCGAAGGAGACAACAAAACGCTCAAATCGATCAACTATTCGCCGGCGGACATCGCGGGAATACTAGCCAAAGCGCAAAGTAATGGCTAAAACCATCCTTTTCCTCGATCCTACGGAACCGGAATTGTGGGAACGCCTCCACGCGGCGGGCTACGCCTGTATCGATTTGCGCCAAGCCGATCAAGAAACCGTTTTTGGCCGTTTACCGGAAGCGTTTGGCGTAGTGGTCCGCAGTCGCTTCAAGATCAATCGGGAATTTTTGGATACGGCTGCGCAGCTAAAATTCGTGGCACGCTCCGGTGTTGGCGTGGAGCATATCGACCTGGACTACGCAGCCCACAAAGGAATTAAAGTCTTCACCTCACCCGAGGGCAGCCGCGATACCGTAGCGGAACACACGCTGGGGCTATTGCTGATGCTGATGAACCACCTCGCCCGCGCGGATCGGGAGGTGCGGCAGGGACAGTGGGTGCGCGGCGGAAACCGAGGTTACGAGCTCAAAGGGAAAACCGTCGGAATCATCGGCTACGGCAATATGGGTTCTGCTTTCGCCCAACGCTTGCGGGGTTTTGCTTGCGAAGTCATCGCTTACGACAAGTTCAAAAGCGATTACGGAGATGCTAACGCGCGGGCGGTTTCCTTGCCGGAATTACAAGCTAGCGCCGATATTGTCAGCCTACACATTCCGTATTTACCCGAAAATCATCACTTGGTCAATGCGGAATACTTGGCAGCTTTCAAAAAACCGATTTGGTTGGTGAATACCGCCCGTGGCCTCGTGATCAAAACGGATGATTTGGTCGCGGCACTGGCGGCGGGTCAGGTACGGGGCGCGGCCCTGGACGTCATTGAATACGAAGACCAGTCTTTCGTTCACCTGGACCCACAGCAACAGCCGCCCGCTTTCCAGCAATTACTGGAACTACCCAACGTGGTGCTCAATCCGCACATTGCGGGCTGGTCGTACGAAGCAGAGGCGGGACACGCACGGGTGCTGGCGGATAAAATTTTGGAACAGTTTAGGCATTAGTTCCATTAGACTTCCTTAGCACCTCCCCTATCGCGCCCCAATTCGCTACCCGCCAAAACAAGCGCAGCAATAACGCCACCTGAAACAGTACTATCGCTAGCAGGATGCGCGCACTATCGGTACGCACGATGGCCATATCTAATTGATGAAAGGCCCACCAGCAAATTACCTGCCCCCCTAACAGCAACAAGTAAGTTGGATACGTCAGGCGCAAGCGACCAAAAGCAATACTCGCCGCCGAGCGAATCGCACGCCCATTCCAAAAGCGATCCAAACGTACCACTTGTAGCTTGGCGTAATCTTGCCACATCAGCAAAAATGAAAGGAAGAACAAGTAGAGCGGCACCAACCAGTTCAAACTAGCCGTGATGATCCCCTCACTATCCAGAGCTTGGGGCGACAGGCCCTTGGTCACCTTCCAGTAAATCCCACCGAAAGCCGCCAGTAGCAAGCCGTGCAACACCCAAAAGAAGAGCGTCAACCGCAGCAACCGCCCAAAAAACGAACCGGCGCCCGCCCAGAACGTAGCGCGCTCAAAATGAGCTGCGGTGCTGATTACGACGGCCAGGGTGCCCCCCAGCAAGAACAGATAAACGAAAAAGAAGAGGACTACTGCCCCAAGGGTCGTACTCAGCGCGGGCGCCAAACCGGCACCGTAAGTCTGCACGAAATCATTGAGGACCGTGTAGTCAAAACCTTTGATTAAATCCTTTAGCAATAGGGATTGCCCCGCCTCCGCAGCTAGTAAACTCCGCCACGGCACGGCTCCCAGTAACGCGGCCCCCAGCAGTCCTAAATAGAGCAGTAGCACCGCCCGCCAGCACGACCACGCCTTGACTATTCCTCCCCGCAATGCCCGTCCGATGGTCATCATACGAAAGCGCTAAGGTGAATGAAAGTGCTTTCCAACCAGCCCAGGACGCTCGTAAAAAAGCGTTCTAAGCCCGTAGTATCCGCTCGTAGCGTAAGGCTATTATTGAGCAAGTTGCGGTCCAGTGGAATGCGGAGATCAGGGTCGATTTCGACACTCACAATCCGGCGCGTACCGGTATAGACCCATTCGTGGCTGCGGGCTTGACCGTCCCAGGTTTCGCGGACTGTGCTACCGTCGTCAAAGGTGATCTCCACCTCCTGCGGAACAACAAAACCTTCTAGTCGGAAGACCACGGCTTTGGCTTCGTACCGTATTTCCGAACGACTCGTATCGTTCCAACAGTCCGTGACGTTGTCAAAGTAGCCGAGCGGAGCTACGATTTCCTTATTCGTGATGCTACGTACGGCGTAATCACAAGCGTCGGTTCCGAGGATACCCGCCTCCAAAAACCAATTCATGTTCGGGCCGAAGCGGTCGCCATGGCAGTCGTTCACCACTTCGTTGACCACCGCCATAAACGCGTTGCGACTAGGGTGTTTAAACTTCCATCGCTCAAAATAGGTACGGAT
>JBCDIR010000569.1:0-3043 GCA_038748735.1 Bacteroidota bacterium
ATGCCCATGAAGATGAAGAGGGGTACGGCCATGAGTTCCTCTTTGGCCATGATACCGTAAATACGTAGCGGCAGCAGTCCAAAACTGTCCAGTGGTAAGAAACACAGCGCGTAAACCAACGACAAACCACCGAGCGTGAACGCAACCGGAAAGCCGTACAAAATGAGTAAAAAGATGCCTGCAAACAGCAGTAAAGACAAGCGCTGTACCGTAAAAGCGTCTGGAAATAGATAAATTCCCACGAAACTAGTGGCCAGTATTGCGACTAAAATAAGCCAAGCCCCCGAGTTACGCTCCTGTCTTTCTCGCGTTGCCGTGGGTCGTAACAGAACGCTTACGCCTTGCAAAAAGAGCAATCCCATCCCCAGCGGAATCGCAAACTGGATGAGCCAGAGGTTGGACAAACCGTCCGATTCAGCTGACCGTTCGCCCACTGCGTAGGCCGCCAGCGCCGATTGCCAACCAAAGTACATCAGTACTAAGCACCAGGGTAACAGAAAAAGCGTAGTCCCCCAGCGGTTGACCGTCTGTTGGTCCGCTGCTGACATACGATCGTAGAACAAGTCGACGCGGACGTGACGGTCGTGGAGATACGCGTAGCCCGCGGACAACAGGAACAGCAGGGCAAAAAAGTGCCATTCCAGTTCCTTCAGCCAGGCACTCGGACTGTTTAGTACGTAACGAAGAAAAACGTTGAAAAACACCAAGCCCACCAGCCCCAGGCTCAACCACGCGATACTACGGCCAGTGCGTTCGTTGAGTTGGTCAAGGAGGTGGCGAATCCGTTGCATGGGTGGAATTTGTTGACAATGTAAGAACTCAGTGGGAAATTCGCAATTTTCCCAGCATGCCTCTTTAGGATAACCATTTTTGTGTCGTTACATCGGTGATCTTGAGCCTACGATTTCGCTTTGCGGCTAGCGCCTGCCGCGCAACGCGGTACTTCGTGGTTTTTGTTCCTTCACCAAAAAAGGAAGTCAGAAAAAATCGTCCAGCCTGGCTCTCGGCTCAGCCGAGAGCAGGTAAATAATTATACTTCGTGTAAAAAATACACTACATTTGTTTTCGCAAATTTTAATGGCATGAAACGAACATGATTTTATTTAATCATAACATCACACTTGGGGATGATTAAAAAAATCCATGCGAGAGCGTAGCGGTTATCCCGATAGTAATCGGGATGCAGATAATTATCTGCAAAATGCGAAGCCGCAGATAATTTTCAAACATATGAAAGCAATTGTCGATAGTGGCTCCACCAAGGCAGATTGGGCCCTCATTACGGACACCAGCGAGAAAGTGATGCAAACGATGGGTTTCAACCCCAACTTTCACAGCAGTGAGACCATCGTCAGCGAAATCAATTCAGAGCTGAAGGAAAAAATTGATTTTGACCGCGTATCGGAGATTTATTTCTACGGCTCGGGTTGTTGGGACCAGAAGCGAAAAGACATCATCTCTACGGGTTTGGGGCGAGTTTTTGCCCATGCTTCCATTGAAGTACACCACGATTTGTTGGGCGCGGCGCGAGCTACTTGCGGTCGTAATCCGGGTATATCCTGTATCATCGGCACGGGTTCCAACACTTGTTTGTACGATGGAGAAGACGTTGTGGATAACGTCACCAATCTCGGCTACCTCTGCGGTGACGAGGGTAGCGGTACGCACCTGGGCAAAAAGCTGATTCGACACTATTTTTACCGTGAATTGCCCGAGCAACTAGAAAAAGGTTTGGAAGAATTCATCGGTGGTGGTAAACAAGTCGTACTGGACACCGTTTACAGTGGCGACCCGCCCAATGTATACTTGGCTTCCTTCACGCGCTTCATGAGTGAACATATCGATCATCCCTTTATTCAACGCATTTTGTACCGCTCTTTTGCGGAGTTTATCGACCGCCACGTGCGTAAATATCCCGGTCACCTGCGGCTACCCGTACACTTTATTGGTTCCATTGCCTACGTTTTCCAGGATATGCTCGACATTGTGCTCACGGAGCGTGCTATGACTACAGGCGTTTTCATCAAGCAACCAATCGACAATTTAATCAATTACCACCGCGAATTTATCGGGCAAAACTAAAACCACAACCAGTAGCTTATGTCTGCTTCCAGTATCAGAAGAATCGCAGTTTTCACTTCCGGCGGTGATGCCCCTGGCATGAATGCGGCCATCCGCGCGGTAGTGCGTACAGCAGCCTACCATAAAATTGAGACCTACGGCATCCGCAACGGTTACGAAGGCATGATTGACCACCTCATGGAACCCATCAGTATCCGGCAGGTTGGTAACATTATTTATCGTGGGGGAACCATTTTAAAAACGGCTCGCTCCATGCGTTTCATGGAAAAGGAGGGGCGGCGCTCGGCCTACGACTCGCTGCGGGCCTCGGCTATCGATGCGTGCATTGCCATTGGTGGCAACGGTACGTTCACGGGAGCTAAAGTCTTTTCGGAGGAGTACGACATTCCGTTTATCGGGGTACCGGGAACGATTGACAATGACCTCTTCGGGACCGACCTAACCATTGGCTACGATACTGCCGTCAATACGGCCATGCGAGCGGTGGACAATATCCGGGACACGGCGGACTCGCACAACCGCCTGTTTTTCGTGGAGGTAATGGGGCGCAACTCGGGTTTCATTGCCCTCAGCACGGGGATTGCGAGCGGCGCGGGTAACGTGCTCGTTCCCGAATCGGAAACCACTTACGAACACCTCGAAGAGCTGCTCCGCATGGGCGTGAAGCGCCGTAAATCTTTCGGTATCATCGTAGTGGCGGAGGGCAATAAGCTGGGTTCTACGGAAGAAATTGCGCAAGAACTCAACCGCCGCGTCGGTTATTACGATACTAAAGTAACCATTATTGGTCACCTGCAGCGGGGCGGTTCGCCCACGGCCATTGACCGCTTGCTGGCTAGTCGCTTGCGCCTCGAGCCGCTGACTTTTGACGCTGTCGCTTTCGGCTTGGACGACCAAGCGACGTGTCAGGTGATGAAGACACCACGGCCAGTCCTGGCAACATGTGAGGAAAACCGCGAGG
>JBCDIR010000570.1:0-3038 GCA_038748735.1 Bacteroidota bacterium
GGTGTTACGTGTACAACAAAATCACCACCCCACCACCTCACCAATTGAAAACCACCACCTAAAACTAAAACGGAATTAAAATGGAAACAAGAAACATTAAACCAATTAACGACGCCATTGTGGCGGTTGACATCGGGACGACGAAAGTCTGCGCGATGGTGGGCCGACGCAATGAGCACGGCAAGCTGGAGGTGCTGGGCTTCGGCAAAGTAGAAAGCGAAGGCGTACTGCGCGGCGTTGTCTCAAACATTGAGAAGACGGTCAACGCGATCACCGAAGCGATCCACTTGGCACAGCGCCAGTCCGGGCTGACGTTCCGCGAGGTACACGTCGGTATTGCCGGGCAGCACATCAAGAGCTTGCAACACCGCGGCATGTTGACGCGCGACAACGACCACACGGAAATCAGTCGCCGCGACATTGATCGTCTCGTCAGCGATATGTATAAGTTGGTCCTGCCGCCGGGGGACAAGATTTTGCACGTCATTCCCCAAGAGTACACCATTGATAACGAGCAGGGTATCACGGACCCCATCGGTATGTCGGGTATTCGGCTGGAAGCCAATTTCCACATTATTACGGGCCAGATCACGGCCTCGAACAATATTCACCGCTGCGTGGAGCGTTCGGGACTGCGCGTGACGAACCTGACGCTGGAACCCATTGCGAGTGCCGCTGCCGTCCTCAGCGATGAGGAGAAAGAAGCGGGCGTAGCACTGGTTGACATCGGTGGTGGAACGACGGACATTACCATTTTCAAAGACGGTATCATTCGCCACACGGCGGTTATTGCCTTCGGCGGTAACGTCATTACGAAAGACATCAAGGAAGGGTGTAATGTCATGGGCCATCACGCTGAAAAGCTGAAGGTGAAGTACGGCTCTGCGCTAGCGCAGGAAGTGTACGATAATCGCATTATCGCTATTCCGGGCTTACGTGGCCGCGATCCGAAGGAGATTTCTGAAAAGAATCTCGCGCGTATCATCCAGGCCCGGGCGGAGGAAATCTTCGATTCCGTAGTGTGGGAAATTCGTCGTTCCGGCTTCGACCGCAAGCTCATTGGTGGTATCGTAGTAACGGGAGGTGGAGCGCTACTGCGTCACATTGATAAACTCGTAGAACTGCATACCGGCCACGCTTGCCGTTTGGGAACACCCACCGAGCAACTAGGTCACGGCTACCACGAAGCACTCACCAGCCCGATTTACGCTACGTCGATTGGGTTGCTGCTGAAAGGCTTCGACGATATTGAGCAAGGCAAAATTGCTGCGCCCAGGGCCGTACAAGAACCAGAACCCGAGGCCGCCGCTGAGCCAACCCTCGCCGCCACTGCCGAGCCGGAAGGCGGGAAGTGGTTAGAAACTATATTTCGTAAAACCAAAGAGTGGTTCGAAGCGGAGCCAGACTCGGAGTTTTAAGTAGTAGGATACGTTTCAGCAAGCTGAAACTCTGGTAGCAGGTAGCAGGATGCTTGCTTACGAGCAGCAGTCCTGCTACCTGCTATCAAAGCGGAGCCGCAAGGCGAAGCGATCCTTTCTACTAAGGACAGCACGAAAATCAAAGGCAGTTTTGTTATTCAAATAGTGAGCTAAACGGTTCATTTTAAGTGTGCTCATTATTTGAATGACTCAGAAAAACTGAATTTTATTTTCTGCGCAATAACCAGGATACCAAAAAAACAGCATTACCATGATATTCGATTTGCCAAAAGGAGACACGCCGATCATCAAAGTGATTGGTGTTGGTGGTGGCGGTAGCAATGCCGTCAATCACATGTATAAGCAAGGCATTGTGGGGGTGGATTTTGCCATCTGCAATACCGATAACCAGGCCATGGAGCAAAGCCCCGTGCCGACCAAAATTCAGCTGGGTCCTAACCTGACGGAGGGACGTGGCGCGGGTAGTAAACCCAACGTGGGTAAGCTGGCCTGTGAGGAATCCATTGAGACCGTCAAGAAATACCTCGGGGATGACTGCAAGATGCTGTTCGTCACGGCGGGTATGGGTGGTGGTACTGGTACGGGCGCTGCGCCCATCATTGCCCGCACGGCCCGCGAGATGGACATTTTGACGGTGGGTATCGTTACTTTGCCCTTCACTTTTGAGGGCCGTCGTCGTACGCACCAAGGTTCGGAAGGACTGGAAGAACTCAAAAAGCAGGTGGATACGCTGATCGTCATTTCCAACGATAAGCTGCGTCAAATTCACGGTAATTTGAGTATCTCCGACGCTTTCGGGCAGGCCGATAATATTTTGACGACCGCCGCCAAGGGCATCGCCGAAATCATCACAGTACCGGGTTACGTGAACGTAGATTTCGAGGACGTCAATACCGTCATGCGGGAAAGTGGGGTAGCCATTATGGGTACGGCCGCTGCGGATGGCGACGACCGGGCGCGTACCGCCGTGGACCAAGCCTTACACTCGCCACTCTTGGAGGATAACGACATCCGTGGTGCTAAGCACATCCTGCTCAATATCACGAGTGGTACCCGCGAGGTGACGATGGACGAAATCTTCGAGATTACGGAATTCGTCCAGGAAGAAGCGGGCTACGGCACGGACTTGATTTGGGGTAATTGCTACGACGAAGCCCTGGGGGAAAAGATAAGCGTAACGGTGATTGCGACGGGTTTTGAAAACAAAAAAACACGGATTGAAAAGGAAGAACCGCGCCGTGTTGTCGTCAACCTAGACGATGAGCAACCGCGTACGTCTACCCCACCTAGCACGCCGAATCAGCCGAACAACTTGTCCAATATCGGTTTCGATACCAATCAGCCCGCCACGGGACAAACCTTCGAGTTTGACGACGTGGAGGAGACGGTTTCTAAGTACCAAAAGCGCAACTACGCCTACGAGCCGCCCGCTTTTCAAGCAAATGACGAACAAGCGGAACTAGCGCGTCAGCGCGCCCAGGCCGCCGAAGAACGCCGCCGCGAACGTTTGCGGAGTCAGCACGTGAAGCTGAATAACCCGCAGACGATCAACGAGTTGGAAAATGAGCCCGCCTATTTGCGCCGGGGGGTTCAGTTGGA
>JBCDIR010000571.1:0-3037 GCA_038748735.1 Bacteroidota bacterium
CACTTTTATTGAAGGCCTCAATGGGTTCTTCCGTCAAATCAAACAAGCCGTCATTATTGTTGATCAAAAAGTCGCATTGCTGTTGTGCTTCCGGGTAATTGCCCATCTGAAAATGGGTACGCATCAACATGGCGATAGCCGCAAACTGATTGGCGCGCACTTCGTAGGCCGCCGGGTGGACCGCCGCATTGAACTGACGAGGGAGTAGTGCTACTGCCGTTTGAAAATCCGATAAAATCAATTGCCAAACCTCTTCCGTCGTACCCATCGTGGGGTTCACGGCTTCCGCTGCTGAGCTGGCAAAAGTGGTCGGAATGGGAATATCTACGTCGCCGTTGCTCCCTCCGGGTACGTAGGCGTGACCGAAGGTCGTCTGTAACATATAGTAGCAAAAACCACGCAAGAAGTGGAGTTCTCCGACTATGCGATCTAGGTTATCCGTTTTTTCTTGTTCGCTGATTTCTGGGTAGGGATTACCCTCGTTCTCCGCGACGAAATCCAGAGCATTATTCACGGCCCCGATTCCGCGGTACAGGAGCCACCAATTGCGGTTGGACAAATCCGTACCTTCGGACGTGCGCCGCAGGTAGCCCCATTGGTCATCGTTGACAAAGGCAACATCATCCCCTAAGCTGGTGAGAATAGTAGCATAATTGGGCCACGCTTGTACCCATTCCCGATCGGCGAATAAGATGCCGTAAGCTCCTACGGGCGCGCGGTCAAAGTCTTCCAGCGTGATCCACGGGCTTTGCGGTGGTCGCTCCAACTCGAAGAAATCATCACTACAACTGCTTAAGGTAATGATGACGAATGCAATTAGTAAGTAGAATCGTAGATATAACATAGCCTAAAAATTTACGTCAATACCGACCGTGAACGTTTTGAGTTGTGGAATGGGCGTATTCCAGTACAGGATATGCGCTTGGGTGATTTGGTTGGGAATCCCCTCCGGATCGAAGCCCGGATACTCGGTGAAAGTCAGCAGGTTGGTAGCTGTACAGTACAGGCGGAGGCGACTCAGCCGCAAGCGCTCCAATTTTGCTTTGGGGAAATTATAGCCCAGAGTAACGTTGCGTAGACGCACGAAATCGGCAGCGTATAATTCCCGGTTATGGAACACATCTTCGTCCCCAAAATCAGAAATAAATTCCCCGTCACTCACTTCGTGGGTCTGCCGAGCCACTAAATTTGGATAGGTGGCAACGTCGCCCGGGTTGCGCCAGGAATCGCTCAGTACATCGCGCAAAACCAAGCGGGTTTCGTTAGGGTAAGCCGCCGTCTGACGGTCGTAATCCAGTAGGTAGTTTCCGCCCGAAAAAGCGAAGAAGAAACTGAAGTCCCACCCCTTGTACGTCAGACGATTCGTAATACCGCCGTAGTAAGTGGGGTCGGAAGATTTCTCGTCCTGAATGAAGCGGTTTTCCCGGATGTTAGCACGGGTGCCAAGGATGAGCACATCTTCCCCATTATCGTCTTGCAAACGGCGGGTGTTCCCCGTTTCGATAAAGTGTTCCTGATCGAGTGCGTACACTTGAGGAACGCCCGTCGCCGGGTCTACACCGGCCCAATCCGCCACGTACCATACGTTACGACGATTGCCGGTACGTGAAATGGTGTAAGCAGAAGTGATCCCACCACCGCCTTGGTCCAGGTCAGGGGTAAGTCCCTTAATTCTATTCTCGTTGAACGAGATATTGAAGGAGGTATTCCAACTAAAGTTAGGTCGAGAAATGTTAACCGTATTCAGTTCAATTTCCAAACCCGTGTTGAGCATATTACCGATATTACTCCAGATCTTATTGGTGTTTTCTACCGTATTGACAAACCCAAAATCAACAATATCTCGGTTAGGGGATACCCCTGCCGAGGCGGGCAATTGAGCCTCCAATAACATGCCGTCCACCAGCCGTCGATAGTAACCGACGGTACCGCTGAGTCGATTGTTCCACACGCCAAAATCCAGACCGAGGTCCGCACTGCGGCTGGTTTCCCAAGTCAAATCATCGACTGGTAGATTAGACGGGAGCGTACCGTTGGAAGCCATGGAGCGATCGCCGTAAACGACCCGATCAAAATAATTGATCGCCTGGAGGTTATTGGGTACGTTTTGGTTGCCCGTCTCGCCGTAGCTGGCCCGCACCTTTAGATAAACATCACTGGGGAGGAAGTCCAAAAAGGGTTCTTCACTAAGAATCCAACCCGTCGAAAGGGCTACGAAATTCCCCCAACGTTGGTCGGCGGCAAAAGCAGAACTTCCGTCCCGACGCGCACTGATACCCAGCAAGTAGCGGTAGCCTAAACGCAAGTTGAGACGACCAAAATAGCCCAGCAGGTAGCGCTCATTATCCAGGCGCGCCTCCACCGTTAGTGGGGTGCCGGGATTGCCGAGTTCTTGGTAGTTGCCTACCAGTCCTTCACCAGCTAGGATGCGCTGGTATTCAGACGTGCGCTGCGCCTCGGCTCCTAGTACCGCACTGATGCCCAGTTTGCCAAATTCGCGGTCAAAATTGAGGTAACCATTGTAGTTAATACTTTGAAAAGTGACGGCTTCTTCGCGCGCACCGGCGCTGGGGTCTTTGTCTCCGTTGAGCCGAATAGCTCGGCTGTTCCAGTTGACTAAATTACTCTGAATGAGGTCCGTAGACAGTTCCGTACGGAAAGCCAAACCTTTGATCTGCGGCAAGCTGTACTGTACCGATAAGTTGGCCAGTCCACGATACTGCTTAACGTTATTGAGCGTATTCTGCGGATCGTTGGCGGCCGCAATATTAGCGTCGGCGTAGGGGTTGAAGTAGTTATTGGGATTATTCGGATCGTAGACGGGCATCCAGGGCAGCGAAAACTTAGTCAGGGTGGTCATGTCATCTTCCCGGCGCTCATTATTGGTGTACGAAAAGTTCAAGCGCGTTTCGATGCGCAGGTTTTTGATGGGTTCAAACTGCAAATTGGAGCGCAGCGACAACCGATCCAGTTGGTTATGGTCGAGTACGCCTTTGTCCGAACGGTAATTACCAGACACGTAATAAGCCCCTTTTTC
>JBCDIR010000572.1:0-3030 GCA_038748735.1 Bacteroidota bacterium
CCGCTTTACGGTTTCCCGATCTAAATTGTGGGCGGGGGGAGCAGTGGCTGTTGCTGGGTCAGTCTGGCTCCGGAAAAACGACTTTACTCCAGCTTTTAGCCGGTTTGCGTACCCCCACGGCAGGTAGCGTACAGGTTAACGAGACGGTGTTGGGAAAACTGTCTAAACAGGCACTCGACCAATTTCGGGGACAACATATCGGGATTGTTTTTCAGCAGTCGCATTTCGTGCGGGCTTTGAGCGTGCGGGAGAATTTACGCTTGGCGCAACAACTGGCCGGCGTACCGATTGACGACGAGCGGATAGAAACGTTACTGAAACAGTTGAACCTACCCCACAAAATAGACGCTTCTCCCCTAGCGCTCAGTGTGGGGGAACAGCAGCGGGTAGCTATCGCCAGGGCATTGGTCAATCGACCTACTGTTTTATTGGCGGACGAGCCCACTTCGGCACTCGACGACCACAATACCGAACAAGTGGTGCAACTGTTGCGAGAACAAGCCGAAGCGGCCCAAGCCACCCTCCTCGTCGTGACGCACGACAACCGACTTACTTCCACTTTTGACCAACATATCCAACTATGAATCTCCTCCGTTTCGCCTGGAAGAACCTGACTTTTAAGCCGCTTTCCCTTTTTATGAATGTCGTCCTTTTCGCGCTGGGCGTGGGACTGATTTCGTTGCTATTCGTTTTACAAAAACAAATTGAGGACAACTTCTCAAAGAACTTAGCGGGTGTGGATTTGGTCGTCGGCGCCAAAGGTAGTCCGCTGCAGTTGATCCTCAGCAGTATGTACCACATCGACGCCCCCACGGGTAACGTGTCTTTGGACGAAGTGCGCCCGTTTCTCAATCCCAAGCACCCGCTCATCGAAACGGCGGTTCCCCTGTCTATGGGGGATAGCTATCAAGGATTTCGTGTGGTCGGCACCACTCCTGATATCCTGGATTTATACGAAGCCAAAGTAGCAAAAGGGAGAATGTGGTCCGTCAATATGGAGGTCGTAGTCGGAGCGGCAGTGGCCCAAAAGCTTGGCCTCGACCTGGGTGATACCTTCAGCAGCACCCACGGTTTTCAGGAAGATGAAAACCTCAACCACGAACATTCTTCCTTTCGGATAACGGGTATCTTAGCCCCCAACGGCAGCGTTTTAGACCAACTCATCTTGTCCAATAACCAAAGCTACTGGGAGGTCCACGACCACGGTGACCATGATCACGACGAACACGAGGGGCATGACCACAGTGAACACGATCACGCAGGACATGATCAAGATGAACACGCAGGACACGACCACAGTGAGCACGACCATGACGAGCACGACCACGCAGGACATAACCACGACGAACACGCGGGACACGACCATGATGAGCACGACCACGCAGGACATGATCACAGTGAACACGAGGGACACGACCACGATGAGCACGATCACGCAGGACATGATCACGACGAACACGCGGAGCACGACCACGATGAGCACGACCACGCAGGACATGATCACGACGAACACGCGGGACACGACCACGATGAGCACGACCACGCAGGACATGATCACGACGAACACGCGAGACACGACCACGACGAGCACGATCACCAATCTGCCTCGGCCACTCCACCGCCTAGCCTCTTAGATTCGCCGGGTGATAAATCCATCACTTCACTGCTCGTTAAGTTCAAGGGTCGCAACTTTCAGTCCCTCAGCATGCAGCGCAACATCAACGAGAATACGGACATGCAGGCTGCTACCCCCGCTATCGAAATCAATCGGCTCTACGCGTTGATGGATACGGGGCAGGATGCACTGCGGGTACTGGCTATCGTCATCATTTTTGTCTCGGCGCTGAGTATCTTTATTTCGCTTTATTCTTCCCTGCGGGAGCGGCGTTACGAATTAGCGCTAATGCGCAGCCAGGGCGCTACACCGGGGCGTATTTTTAGCCTCATTTTGCTGGAGGGACTACTCCTAACGGTCCTCGGCTACGGTTTCGGCATGCTGCTGAGTCACGGTGGTATGGCGATTTTGGCCAGTGCGCTAGAAGAGGCTTACCGCTACAGTTTCTCTGCTTGGACGTTCTTGCGCGAAGAAGGCTATTTGCTGATCGGTAGTTTGCTGATTGGTGTCGTTGCCGCTTTGTTACCCGCTTGGCAAGCCTCGCGGACGGATATTGCGGATACCTTGACGGGAGGCGGATGATGAGCTTCTTTTACCTATTAGAAATTAGCGTCTCCTGGGCCTTAGTTGCCCTCATCTGGGTGGTCCAACTGGTGCATTACCCGGCTTTTCTGTACGTGGACGCGGGCAAAGCCGGTGCTTTTCACCAAATGCACACGCAGCAGATTACGTTCATCGTTATGCCCTTGATGCTACTCGAATTGGGGTTGGCTATTTGGCGTTGTACGCAGGAACTACCGTGGTTACCAGCCTGTTTACCATTAGTACTTGTGGCCGCTATCTGGGCCAGCACCTTCTTTATCCAAGTGCCGCTACACGGGCAGCTCGGTCAGCAGTGGGACGAGGCGGTGATTCGGAAGTTGATTAATACAAATTGGTTACGGACGGTACTGTGGACGGTGAAGGGAGGAGTTTTGTTGTGGTGGATGAGTAATCGGTAGACGGTGGAGACGCCCGGTAACTAGTGTAGCGTATTCAAAAGTAGCCCATTTACAAAGCTAGCCGCTTCGAGCAAACGCTCGGGCCTACCCTGCTTATACGTTAGGCCAGTCGTAGACCACTCCCAAGCGTGGTCAATTTTTATTATATTTGTAGAGTACACAGTAGGATATTGCATCAACGGGATGAGCAGTATCTGATTCATAAGGGACTGAAGGTTGGAAAGATGGTCAAGATATTACCCCAAATCACGGAAGAAGATAGAAAATTGATTCAGCAGGCTTACCGCGATCTGCTCCGCTCCATTAAGGTGGAAACGGACGAGAAGGACAGCAAAAACATCCGGGCTGCCTACGAACTGGCCGTGGAAGCACACGCGAGCCAGCGCCGTAAATCGGGCGAGCCGTACATTTTGC
>JBCDIR010000573.1:0-3021 GCA_038748735.1 Bacteroidota bacterium
AACACACTATCTACTTCATCGATCATCTGATGAACCTCTGCTCGCATTTCTACTGTATTCATAAGCTGGGATTGTTACTTAATGCCATAAAGATAACGGTTTTATGCTGAACAATGATTCCTCTTCCTAATTCTTGGGAAGGGTCCGCCGCGCATAGTACAAAACAACGAAAAAGACCGATCCAGTTGCCCCTAGCGCGTCTTATCACACTCCTCCGGGCGTTCGGACATACCGTATTCCTGGCGCAATGCTTCCAGGCGCGCCGCTGGGTCCTCGGGGGCTTCCAGGCGGGCGAGTTTATCCAGGGCAGTATTGCGGCAGTCCCACACTTTGACGCGGAGCATCTGCACGCGGCACTCCAAGTCGGGCGTGAAGTTGAACTCGAAGCGGGCTTGGAAGGCTTCGATTTCGTCCAAGTAGAGGTGACATACTTCGCAACTGGCGGATAGTCCCTGCATGGTCCAATCCTTGACTTGGTGGATGTTATCGCAGTAGTAATCTTCCGATTCGTAGGGTTGTTGAAGACGGTCACCATTGCCGACGAAGCTGTGCCAGAGCCGCTCAATTTTACGTCCGTTGGCCTGAAACTCCCGGTTGAGCGTTTCAAGGTCATTGATCTTACTCAGCGTCACTTTATCCAGCGAGACGTTCGTAGCGCGGCGGAGGGAGTCGACTTTGAGTAGCATCTCGCTCCCCAGTTCGCAAACGTAAGCAAAGCCGTCCATGAGGTAAGCTTTAACGAGGGGTTCGGTTTCGCAGTATTCGTAACCGTAGCGCCCCATATGCTTGACTTTATTGTCGGGAATGAAGGCCGCCCAGGCTTCTTCTAGCGCCGCTACTCGCTGGTCATCCGCGGCTAGTAATCCCGTTAATTTGTCGATTTCAGTCGCTAGTTCATCCGTTGGTGTCACCCCCGTTTTGGCTTGCAGATCTTTGAGCTTACCCAAATAAACGGGCGTAGTCGTACAGGGATCTACGGCACCTTTCAGTACAAACTCTTTCATTTTCGGGATGGGGTAGCAACTAAAAAGCGGCAATTCGCCCTCGAAGCCCCGGGCGTTACCCGTACGGAGGTAATTGGCCCAGGCCAAGTCCAGCCGGTCCATGTCGATGTAGAGCTGCTTCATTTTGCGGACCTGTTCGGCCAAGCCTTCTACGTCCTGAATGCGCAGACTGGTTTTTTCGGCCAGGCGGAGGGTCCGATTTTGAAAAATATCCTTTGATTTGGCTACGTCACCGTGGCACAAGTGGTAATAGGCGGACATGTAGGAATACTTGGCCAGTGTTTCCTTTTCACAACTCGATTGAGCGGCCTCTACGGCTTCCAGTTCACTGGGGGGAATCTCTTCGCCGCCCAGAAAACGCTGCCAGAGCAGGTCCATGCTGTGGGACGCCTTGATCTTGGCGGAAATATCTTGCAACTTACCCACGTAGCCGGGGATAGCCTGTGGGATTTCGTTGTCCATGGCTTCAATCTCTTCGATCAGCTTCTCCGCATCCGCTACTTCGCTCTGGCAGAAGTTCGTATTGGCGTTCATCAACAAATACTTGGCGTAATCCAGCGGCTTGTAGGCCCGCTCGGGACGCATCAGCGTACTCATATTAGAGATTTTGTTGTTATCCAAAAACTCCTTCCAAGTCTCGTCGAAATTGGCAGTTTGGGCAACAGCAGCGCTGGTAAAAAGTAAACAATTGGCTAGTAAAAGCAACAGCAAATTCTTCGTTGGCATGTAGTTTGAAGTTTAACTCACAAATGATTATCGTCCTAAAAACTATCTAATAAGGATAGAAACGAAATCCTTAATTCACTTCTATATTATCGGTCAGCGCTACTGATTTATTTCGCTCCGGAACAAAGATTATTAGAATATTCAAAAAATATTCCCACGCTTTCCGTCCTTTTCCGACTCGGAGTATCTTATCAGCAAATGAAAAACCAAAAGACGGCACATTCGGCACGGGCCAACACCGCACGTAACCTATCACAACGGGTACGACAAGCGGCTAAAGGCGACCAACGGGCTATCCAACAGCTCTACGAGCAGCACGCCCCCGCTATGCTGACCACCGCCTACCGAATTACCAATAACCTGGCCGATGCGGAAGATGTGATTCAGGAAGGTTTTGTGCGCTCGTTTCAACAACTACGCAAGCTCCAAGACCCGGCAGCTTATAGCGGTTGGCTGAAACGGATTATCGTCAATTTGGCACTACAGAAGCAACGTAAACGTCGCCATTTTGCGCCGCTGGGTCAGTTGGACCTCCCGGCCGCCGCAGATGACGAACCCGCTTGGTACCAAAGCATCCCTTTTGCCCGCATTCAGGCCGCTATTCAGGACTTGCCCAACGGCAGCCGGGAGGTCCTCAGCCTTTACTTGCTCGAAGGGTATAAACACCGTGAAATCGCCGAGTGGCTGAATATTTCCGTGTCTACTTCCAAGAGTCAATACCAGTACGCTTTGCGTTTATTGCGCCAAGCTTTACAATCGTTACGCCATGAATAAATTCGAAGAATACCTCCGTAATCACCGGGACCAACTGGACCTACCCGACGTTCATCCACGCGTATGGGAACAGGTCCAGCAGCGCACGCAACCGCAACGTGCTCGGGTGTACTACCTGTACCGCGTAGCCGCAGCCGCAGCCGCCATACTGCTCCTCCTTGGGGTGTTCCAATGGGGCCGGCACAGCGCGCAACCGCTCGTCATTCCCACGGCGATGGCCCAGCAATACGACCTACCTAATACGGGTATTGAAACCCTCATCACCGAACAAATTAACAATATCCAAGCGGCTAGCGTGCCCGTTAGCTACCGCGATGATCTCCAATTATTGTTGCAACAAGTGCATTATTTGGACCAGCAGTACGCCACCCAACGCACCAGCTTACAAACGGGCCAGTATACGGATGACCTACTCCACGATGTGCTCCGATACTACCGCGCAAAAGTAGATTTACTGACGCGTGTCCTTTCCGAAATCGAAAAAATAAACCATTATGAAAAAGACAATCATACCGAA
>JBCDIR010000574.1:0-3020 GCA_038748735.1 Bacteroidota bacterium
GTTTTATTCTGAACAAGGCGAAAAACGTAGGCGATACCTTAGTATCAGCGAGGCTTTTCAACGAAGTGCAGGATAAAATTTTGCCACTTGCAGCCGTTTGAGGGCTTGCAGAACAAGTCTAACGACTTACTTTTCTATCTCCCGCTTCTCTACTACTTCCAGCTCAAAGACTAAAATCTGATGCGGCGTTACGAGTGTCTTACCCCGACTGCTGATTAGCCCTTCCGCGCCGTAGCCCAGGTGGCTAGGGACGAGCAGACGCAGCTGCCCACCGACGCGTAGCAGTTGGAGTCCTTCGTTCCAACCCGGAATCATATTACCAACGTAAAACTCCAGCGGTCGATCCCGCTGGCGCGAATCGGCAAAAACGCTACCGTCCAGCAAGTAACCCTTGTAATGTGCCACTAAAAAGTCCCCCCAGGCAATGGTATCTCCCGTACCAGGCTGGAGGACTTGGTAGAAAAGCCCACTGTTGGTCGCTTTAACGTCCAACAATTCCTCAATGGCGTAGTCCACAATAGCGTTTTGCTCGCGGGCGGCGCGGCTCGTATCCGTTGATAAGTAGGCAGAAAGACGCAAGAGTAAATCGTCCTCATTAGCCACCGGAGCAGCGGGTGTTTCCTCCACTTGGGCCGGGGCAGGATCACTGCCACAACCCATTAGCAAAACCAGCAGAATAAGAATATACAAGCGATCAATATAACACATTCTTCTCCAATTTATCCTTTTTTCCCTTCCTGGGTGCATTCCAAAATATCTCGGATACAGTAAAAAATCTCTGCGCAGCTCGGTGTTTCCTTCGCGCGCGCTGTGTAACCCGAAGTAGTACAGCGACAAAATACAATGCCCCCCTTCCTGTGCGGGTTGCCCCCGAAGCATCTCTCCCTTCAAGCCGTCCCCGGCAAAAAAGGCACGAACCGAAAATCACCGTGATCTTCCGTTGTCCATTCCGTTTCGCTGGTCCGGGTAATGCGCAGCATCCGCTGTTCCACCGTTCCGACGGGGATAACCAAGCGGCCCCCGATGGCCAATTGCTGCCGCAGCGCCTCCGGTACTTCCGGCGCACCTGCCGTCACCAGTATCCCCGCAAAAGGAGCCATTTCGGGTAAACCCAAGTAGCCATCACGGTGATAGGAGCGTATACCCCGCAGCCCCAACTGTTGCAACAGCTGCCTAGATTGTTGGTACAGCGGCTGGTGGCGTTCGATGGTGAACACCCGCGTACCCAGCAGCGATAAAACGGCCGCTTGGTACCCCGAACCCGTTCCGATTTCCAAAACTTTATCCCGCTTTTGTACGCCCAGTAAACTCGTCTGAAAGGCAACGGTATAAGGCTGCGAGATGGTCTGCTCACAGTCGATAGGGAAGGGCTTGTCTTGGTAGGCCCATTCTTCAAAAGCTTTTTCCAGGAAAAAATGTCGGGGGAGGTGTCCAATGGCCGCTAGAACAGCCGCGTCACGAATACCTTTGCGCGCCAGGGTATCCACTAATCGCTGCCGTAAACCTTGGTGTAAATAGGTATCCTTCATGGAGGGTCAGTAGCTGGCTACTAGGCTGCGGAGTTCCTCCAAGTGTTGCAGCTTTTGCGGTGTCCGCCGGGCTTGGTTGACGGACGTAAAATAGGAGTGCATTTCTAAAAAAGAAACCTGAATACGGTCCCACTCCTACCGCTGCGTGATCACCTTGCGGGCGTGCAACTCGTCAAATAGCGTCGCACCAATAGGGTAGAAATCATCCCGACCGAGGTAGTCTAGGTCCGCATCACACAGAATTTCTTCGAGCTGATTTTGGGGGGATTGTGGAATCTTCGTTGCCGTAATCATACCACAAATGCGCTCAATATCCGCCGGTCGGTAGCCGAAACCCGGTAAGTGGGCGCGCGCAATTTCACAACCGCGCAATTCGTGCTCCGTCGCGGAAACGGTGAACCCCGCGTCGTGGTAGAGGGCAGCCGTACGCAACAAAACACGCTCGTGAGGGGCAATATCCAACAGTTCCGCCAATTCTTCCGTTACCGCCAACACGTCCAGCGTGTGGTGCAAGCCGTGATAGTACAGCTCATCTGCCAACTCCGTACGAAGTTTTTCGAGGATAAAGTCCTTGGCAGCTTGGTAATTCATAGGCGGTTAATGGTACTATTTTGGCAGTGAACAGCGGGCAAACACGAGTTGTGCCGTTAGTCGTTTTAACGTTACCAGCACGACTCGTGTTGCGCATCGCGGGGGTTAAGAAAAAGTTATTCTCCCTCCGGTGTGTCGTCTTCGACGAGAATGACCCCATCGGCGTAGAAACGGAGTTCTTTCTTCGGTTCGGTGATGGCGTCGATTTCTGCTTGGGGCAAGCCTTCGTCTTCGGCGTAGTGCCGCAACTCGTCTACGGGCGTAATTTGGTAAAATGCCTTACCGTTCATTACTACCTCACGCCCCGAAATATCAACGGGTACGAAGAAGCCGTAGTCCTTGAAACGCACGAACATACCTTCGCCACTGGCGTCGACCATGGTCATCCAGCAACCCTTCTTTTGGCAAACGCCGTCTACGGTACCGCGCACGGTGACCGCCACGCTGTCCTCACCCGTCACGTGTTGTTCCAAATCGGGATAAGCGATGATGTCCTGTGGCTCAAAGGCGGCACCAAATAACTTACCTGCTACTGCCGTTCCATCGGCCGCTTCGGTTGCAGCGGCGGGTGCGTCGGCCTCCGATACCTGCTGGGGGCCACAAGCGGTAAAAGTCATCGCCAGTGCGACTATTGCAAATAGAAAAATACGCATGAGTTTGTTTTTTCTACAAAAATACGGAATTGTCTGACACTTAGTGCATCACTACGTGAATGCACAGGACCAATAGACTTGTTTACCCAGAGCCTCAAATGGCTGTAAGCGGCAAATTTTGTTCTGCACTTCGTTAGAAAGCCTCGCCGTAGCTAAGGCTATGCCTACGTTTTCTGCCTTGTTCAAAACAAAATTTGCTGCGCTTTCGCTCATTCATACCTGGCCGAACAAGTCTAATCATTTCCGA
>JBCDIR010000575.1:0-3019 GCA_038748735.1 Bacteroidota bacterium
ATTTGCGCTTTGTAATCGTTATTAAACTCGTAGCGGTGGCGGTGGCGTTCGCTAATGTGGCGCTGACCGTACGCCCGCTGCGCCAGCGAGCCTTCTTGTAAGTCGCAATCGTACGCTCCCAGGCGCATGGTACCGCCCTTTTGCGTTACTTTCTTTTGCTCGTTCATCAGGTGAATGACGGGGGCCTTGGTTTTAGGGTTGACCTCCGTGGAAGCCGCGTTTTTAAGTTGTAGCACGTTGCGCGCAAACTCGACTACGCAGCATTGCATTCCCAAACAAATACCAAAATACGGAATATCTTGCTCCCGGACATGTCGGATAGCTTTGATTTTGCCCTCCACGCCCCGTTCGCCGAAGCCCGGTGCCACTAAGATGCCGTCCAGGTCGGCTAGGGTGCGCCGTACGCTGTCCATCGTACCTTCGAGGTGCTCAGAATGAATGGGAACCACCTGCACTTTACACTCGTTCATCGCACCGGCGTGGACGAAGGCCTCGTGGATGGATTTATACGCATCCTGCAATTCGTTATACTTACCCACCAAGCCGATCTGTACCTCCGCTGAGGGGTTTTTGAGTTGCCCCAGGAAGGTCTTCCAGGCGGATAGGTCCGGTTCGCGGCGGTCCTGTAAGCGGAGCTTGCGAATCACCGTAGTATCCAACTGCTCGCGTAGCATCAGCAGCGGTACGTCGTAGATGGTTTTCGCGTCACGGGCTTCGATAACGGAACCGACTTCTACGTTGCAAAACAGGGCTAGCTTGCGCCGTATTTCCATCGTAATGGGACGTTCGGCACGACAAACCAAGATGTCGGGTTGAATGCCGGATTGGAGCAATTGCTTGACGGAGTGCTGCGTAGGTTTGGTCTTTAGCTCGGCCGCCGCACTGAGGTAAGGAATGAGCGTCAAGTGGACACAAATGCAGTTGTCCGTACCCAGTTCCCAGCGCATTTGCCGCAGGGCCTCGATGTACGGTAGTGACTCAATATCACCAACGGTACCACCCAGTTCGGTGATGACGATGTCAAACTCCTGCGTACTGCCCAGCAACTGTACCCGCCGCTTGATTTCGTCCGTGATGTGGGGAATGACCTGTACCGTTTTGCCGAGGTAGTCCCCCGCGCGTTCCTTGTCGAGGACCGTTTGGTAAATACGGCCCGTCGTTACGTTATTGGCTTGCGAAGTAGGTACGTTGAGGAAGCGCTCGTAGTGGCCGAGGTCCAGATCCGTTTCGGCCCCGTCGTCGGTCACGTAGCACTCGCCGTGTTCGTACGGGTTGAGGGTGCCGGGGTCGACATTGAGATAGGGGTCAAACTTTTGGATGGTAACGGAAAAGCCCCGCGCTTGGAGCAACTTAGCCAGGGATGCTGCGATAATTCCTTTGCCCAGGGAAGAGGTCACGCCGCCCGTAACGAAGATGTATTTGGTCATGTCAAATCTTAGATTACGGGATACAAAGGTAGGAAATATCTTTACAGACTGTCGGTGTTTTGCCTAAACTAAATCTTAAAATCTTACACTTTGTTCCTATTTTCACGCCCGTGCAAAAATGGCACCCATCACCTTCCTTATTTTCATCACCTACTAGACTGTACGAACCAATTATCGCTAGTTTCGACTAGGCCGAGACTAGATCGATCATCCTCTTTATAAAAGACAACCATGCTTAAACGAGTTTTATCCTACTTCCTTTTTTTGATCTGCTGTCCACTAGTGGCACAAGTTGATGACGCCGCTGCGGTTGCGCAGCGCTACCTGGAAACGCATTACAATGAGTTGGAATTAACGGTTACGGATGTACAAAACTACGTACTTAGTTCGCAAACGTCCAGTAAACACAATGGATTGACGCACGTCTACTTGCAGCAAGTACACGCCAACATACCCGTTCATAACGCTATTCTCAACCTTAACATCAAAGAAGATGGCAGCTTGCTCAGTCTGGGTAACCGCTTCGTGTCCGACTTAGCTAACAAAGTGAATACGACCTCACCTAGCCTCGGTGCGCGGGATGCCGTACTGCGAATGATGAATCATTTCAACTTGCCTAATGCCGACGCACTGGGCAACGGAACGGAAAAAGAACCTGGTCAGTGGGTATTTGCTCCGGAAGGCTTAGCGTTAGAGTCAATCAACGTGAGTTTACGTTATCAGTCTCTAGCAACGGGTGAGGTACGCCTTGCTTGGAACGTCGATTTTTACCAGTTGGATGCGCAGCACTGGTGGCAGGCCCGCGTTGATACCCAGACCGGACAGCTAATTGGTCGTAATGATCAGGTGGTTCATTGTGAATTTGATCACCCTCACTATCACGAAAAAAATGGCATAGTTGAAATCGCTATGGGCAACGAAGCGCTGTCGTTCTTAACTACGAATGGTGACGATCCCGCTTACCGGGTCTTTCCCCTCTTTATCGAAAGTCCGAATCACGGAAATCGGGAACTGCTGGTCGATCCTGCGGATCCAGTCGCCTCTCCTTTCGGTTGGCACGATGTCAATGCACAGGAAGGAGCGGAGTACACGATTACGCGCGGTAATAATGTACACGCCTATCACGATATTTTAGGAATCAATCAATCCTCCGGTGATGAACCGGACGGGGGAGATAGTCTCTGTTTCGATTTTCCACTCTGCTTCACTCCGCCCTTGCCGTATACGCAGTTAGATGCGGCTACGACCAATCTTTTTTATTGGAATAACTTGACGCACGACCTGTGGTACTACTACGGTTTTGACGAAGGATCGGGCAATTTTCAAGAGAACAACTACGGCAACGGAGGGGACGGTGGCGACTACGTTCGGGCGGAAGCACTGGATGGTAGCGGTACCAATAATGCCAATTTTGCCACTCCTCCCGACGGTAGCCGCCCACGGATGCAAATGTACTTGTGGGGTGGTAATTTGCAACGTCCGTTGCGGGTGACTAGCCCCAATGGGCAAACCCGTCAGTACGACTTTGCCCGTGCCAATTTTGGCGGAGAATTACCTGATGATGGTAACCTTGCGGGCGAGCTGGTCCTCGC
>JBCDIR010000576.1:0-3017 GCA_038748735.1 Bacteroidota bacterium
ACGCCGTCGGAGCAAATACCTTAGCACCTGTATTTGGTGTATCGTCTTCAACTCAAACAGCTCCACCATCCAGCGGGTGGCTTCGGGGCCTTCCTGAAAGCGAATCTGCTGGCGACGCAGCGTGGCGATGCTCTCAAAGTAGGGACTCCACAGGCGGCCTTTGGCTTTGCCAATACGGTCGAAGAAAAGGATAGGTAGTTGGTTGTCAATGGCCAGCATTACGGCATCGGCTCCCAACCATACCCGCGCGGTAATGGCAATGCTACTGAGCTTTTTGGGGCTGATGCGGCGGGCCTTACCCTTGGGGGGCTCGATGAGAAAAACGCCCCGCTCTCGGCTGATGCGTAAGTCGCGTGTATCTAGTACTAATTGCATAGGTATAAGTGGTGAAGTGGTGATTAACGAGGTGGTGAGTTGATGCTCGGATTACAAATCTTCGCATTAGTGAAGTGATGAGTGGCCATGTGGTGTTCGAGTTTGCCCGACTAATGTATCGTAAGAGTAGGATGTACGTACTCCTGAGCAGCGTGTCAGCGACCTTCGCAAGCGGTTGGCAGTAAATACAATATAGTTTTAGCGGATAACCTGTGGCCGCTTAGAAAGTGAGACGGCGTCCTTATACCTTCTACCAGCAGTGAGGCATCAGCCGAGCTGGGCCTTCTACTAAAAATTATAAGGAAAGCCCCACCAACTCATGGCACCAAATTCTTCTTCGGGTGGGTTAACGGCGGCGTAATACTGGTTTTTCAAATCGATGTACTGCTGGTTGCGACGCCCCATTACGAAACCCGCAAAATTGATACGCCCAAAAACTTGCTGCTTGAGTTTGTCGGCCCAGCGGGTGTGCAGTTCGCCCTGACGGTTTTGGGCCTGGAAAACGCTGGCCAAACGCCCGATTTCTTCCGATAAATTGGTTAGATAACCTGCAGCAAGTTCTACCTTCTCGCGCAGGATCAGACCTGTTACTACTTTGTCCTCGTCGGGGCCGTACAGTTTAATCTTGTCTTCGTTAACCTTAAAATGAGCGTTTTGAATGATCTTTTTGAGGGCCAATAAGTCCGCTAGTCCTATGGCTTGCTCATGACTAAAGCTAAGGTCATCGGCGTAGCGCGTGTACACCCAGCCACGTTGTTCACACCACCGACTGAGCATTTCATCTAGTTTCAAACAGGCTAGATTGGACACTACCGGGGAGGAAGGAGCGCCCATCGGCAAACGCCCTTTAAAGGTCACAAGGCGGGTGAGTAAATTCGGAATGTCCCGCTCAAAAGAAAAAGGAGTGCTGCCGAAGAGTTGCTTGACCCTTTTTTGCTTCACTTGGTGAAAAAAATCTTTCAGGTCGATATTGAGGAGATACGGTCGCCCAAGATGCTTGCGGGCATTGGTTAGCACGTTGCGCCGATCAGCATCGTTGCGCACATTGAGTACGAAGCCATAAGCAGCGTGACTTTTCTCGAAATAATAAACGGCGCGTAGGTACCGATTGAGCCGGGTTTGCAACCGCTTGATACCGGGTCCGGGCGCTTCAATTTGACGCTGGCCACCATCTTTTTTGGGAACAGTAAACGCCTTATACTTGGGTTGCTGAAGTTGTAACTTTAGCCGTCGCATATCCGTCTGTAGTAGTCCGCACAGTGCGTAAGGCGTTTTGAGGCTCAAAAATTCTTCGCGCAGTTGCTGTTGGCGCTCTTGACTTTGTTGATTCATCACTAATTATTTTGTTACTAAAATAGTGATTATTTTTATTAATTTCAACTTTTTGATGTTAAAAATGCGATAAAATTCCTAACCCGAAGGTCTGCGTGACGCTCTAGGTGTTAGCCACGAAGTGAAACCTCTTCGTGACAAGTATTTCTGATTCATAAACCCGTACCTAACGGCACGGACGTATACGGTAAGGGACATTTTACCCATAAATCGTCCCGCTGGGACTTGCGGTACTACTTTAGTCTTTTTCGCACGCCTATTCGTTCCGTGAGGGGCATAAGTAGGTGGTTTTCAGAAGTTAGAAATTTAGACATACTCTTAGCTGGGAGCAGTACTTATTCCGTATTTCTCTGCGTACTCGGCGAGACCCTCAGCGACCTCTGTGCTAACCAAGTGCAATTCGTGATTTACGCAGCAGACGGAAGACGATACGGCACTGACTGATCGTATGCTTCAGAGACGCACGGGGAAGAGTCGTTGAACTTCCCACAACGGACAAACACCCATCGCACATCTTTTCGAGTAGCTGCTCGGGTCAGAGACCGCTCGCAAGCGGGTTTCAAATACTCGCGAGCGATCAAACCATGTTATGTCGAATAGACCATGACGGTCTGGTAAACGAGAAGGTATCCCTTTACCCTCTACCCTAGATTCAGCTTGCTGAATCATATCCCTCTACCAAAACGTGACACTTTCCCACGCTTCGGATACTAGTATACAGCAACGCTAACGTTATAGCAGTAGCTAGTGCCTTGTTAACACTAAATCTATGGGTAATCTATGGCATCTTTTGCCGCCACTCTGCGTTGAAGAACCCCTTGCGTAGCTTAGGCTATGCGCGGGAACCTTCGCCTGGATTGGCAACAAAATCTGCTAATACCTTACCCGCAACTTCAGCCTTAACAAAGCACTAGCGGGCAAAAACCTGCCAATGCCATATGTTTTTCTCCCCGTGCCATGAACCCCGGTCTGGCGCTGCGGCGCGAGGTCACCAAACCCCACGGGAGAAACATGGCACCATTATTAGTCAACGGCCAAGCGGCCGAGTGGACGGCTTTCGCGCAGCATTTGCGGCGGCGGGCTTTTCTGTATTTTAACAATCAGCGGCACCAGTACCAGCGGGCCGCCATTGAGGATGCGGTGCAGGAGGCACTGGCGTCCGTCTGGAAACAGTACCGCACGGGTAATGCGCAGGTGAGAAACTGGGAGGCCTACGCTTTTCAGGCCGTCAAGTATACGCTCTACACGGCGGCCTCGATCGATTCGGCCTCGGTGTCGGCGCTGATCATGCCGAAGTTGCTGTCCTCGGG
>JBCDIR010000577.1:0-3012 GCA_038748735.1 Bacteroidota bacterium
GCTCAACCGTGTGTTGTGGTTGGGCAATACGTAACCGGACAGCTCGAAGTAGGCGGTGTTTTTCTCCGGTATGGACTGCAAATCCGCGTAGTATTGAGCGGCTACGTAACCGCCAGGATCGACCAGCATAAAGGCCAAGATGTTTTCCTCGCTACCCGAGACGTAGTACGACTGAGCAATTAGAAAAGTAATTACCACCAGAAATACGGCCAAGTAACTCGTGCTGATCTTGCGGGTGATTACGATAGAGAAGAAGACAATCGCCACGTAGAAGAACAGATTGGGCACGGTGAATAGCAGCCAGCCGTGGAAAATCTGCCCCACCGGCGCAGGACCAAATCGCACGGGGTCTCCAATGCCCGAATAAGGCAGCAGAAAGTGCCCGAGAATTAGGCCAGTACTCAGTAGAATGAGGTACAGATAAGCCGCCAGGAAGCGCCCCGTAAAAAAGTGTTTTTCGTTGATGGGTAGGGCGTAGGTCCATCCGGCGGATTTGTAGCGGATGTCCTTGTACAGAACGCCCCCGGTGGCGATGGCAATAATGATAATCATCAGCATCCCCATCGCCGCGTAATTGCGGTAGATGATGCTGGCGGCGTTCATCAGCACGTTTTCGTTGGCAAAGTAATCGAAAGCGCCCTTGGTGTACCAATTGGCCTGGAAGACAAGCATCAAAAAAAAGACCACCGTCACCCAGCTAAAGACCCGCTGTTTGAGTTCACTTTTAATAATAGACAGTACCGTACGCATATGCTAATTGTTGCTTAAAATTTTGAAATAGGCATCTTCCAATGTCGGGTCCTTCGCGCTGAATCCGTTGTCGGGCGTCTCCTCGGCTAGGATCGTGATAAGCATTTTACCGGCGAAGAAGCGCTGGGAAATCACGTTGTACTTTTCTGTGTACTTGGGTAGCTTTTCTTTGGAAACCGGCATTTCGTATAGCTTACCTTGCAAAGCAGTTTCGATTTCGTGGGGCTTGCCCGTCAGTACGACTTCGCCCTGGCCGATGATGGCCATATCCGTACACAGCGTGCTGACGTCCTCAACGATGTGCGTGGAAAGAATCACCACGGCGTCTTCGCCCAATTCCGAAAGCAGATTGTAAAAACGATTGCGTTCCATGGGGTCCAAACCAGCGGTGGGTTCGTCCACAATGATGAGTTCGGGATTACCCAACAAGGCCTGGGCAATGCCGAAGCGTTGTTTCATTCCCCCAGAATAGCCGTCCAGTTTCTTGTCCCTGACTTCGTAGAGGTTTACTTTCTGTAGCAATGCCTCCACGGTATCGCGGCGCTCACCGGCGTGGATGATACCCTTCATATCGGCGATGTGGGAGAGTAGCTCTTCGGCGGTGACGTTTGGGTACACCCCAAATTCCTGTGGCAAATAACCAAGCAGTTTGCGGAGCTTCTCCGGCTCTTTGGCCACGTCAATACCGTTGAAGTGTACGCTACCGGTATCGGCGTCCTGGAGGGTGGCGATGGTTCGCATGAGAGTAGACTTCCCGGCCCCGTTCTGCCCCAGCAGGCCAAACATACCTTTACCGATACTAAGGCTCACGTTTTTCAGGGCCTGCACGCCGTTGGCGTACGTTTTGGATAAATTTTTGATTTCCAATTGCATGGTGATCTGCGTATTAGGTTAAAATGTTGTGGTCGAATAACGCTGCACGCTACGTAAAAGACCAAAAAAATCAAAATCCGCTGTGTACCTGGAGTAAACCTCCGTATTCTCTGCGAAACTAGTAAGCGATTGGAGCGTCTGTCCACTCGCTTACTTCCGCACGCTTACTTTTCTAGACTAAACAGGTGCGGCGTACCAGCGGTATTGAACAGCTTGCTGGTTTCCAGCGTATTCAAGTCTACTTGCATGACGTATTGCTCACCGTTGGCCTCGAAGGGTACGTAGCCGAAGCCCCCCTCAAAATAGGTGACTGATGCTACGGCCGCACGGGTGTATTCTTCGGTCACGATCGTGGCTGTTTGATTATACAAATCGAAGCTCCACCACTGGTAGATGGGATCAATGAAATACGAAAACGGATTGTTAGGATCAATAGCCGAGGGGTCTTGGGCCGCCGCCAAAAAATTGCCGTTACCGTAGTATTCGAAATTCATTACCGGACTGCCGTCGCCGCGGGCCGCTGACTCTAAGTCAAAGTAGTAGTCCTGGTCAAAGTCCGTCTCACCGGCCGGGATGCGCAACATGGCCGCAGGCCGGTCGTAGGCGGCACGCCAACCCGCCCAGGAATTGTGGCACAGGACGTAAGTGTCTCCACGCTCATCCGTGCGCATGAAGGGTGAACCACCACCGGACCCCCAGGCACCCGTAGCTGAGCCGCGATCGTCAAAGATGCGTTTGACCACGGCATCGGTATTGCCCTGTGCGTTGGCGTCTACTGCGTCCAGGTTAATAACAACGATCGAGCAACCTTTTTCCCCTGGTGATTGCGTCGCCAAATCGGACATTGGCATTAGGGAAGCAAACAGTAAATTATCACGAATCAAGATTTCGGTCACAGACTCCGCTACGATGGACGCACCGGGATGGGGGAAATCGGTCACCACCCCGATATTAGACACCGCACTGATGTCGATGGAACCTGTCTTCTGCATCGTTGTCGGGTTGAAAATGATGATGTCGGTAGAAATACCGCCGACAAAGGCCGTGTTGTCATCCAGGAAGGCGGTGTTGCCTTGGAAAGTTAACTCTGATATATTCATCGTCCCCTCCATAGTCGCGTTGTTGTTCTCGTCAATACTCCATTTGCGCATTTCACCCACGGCGTAGTCACTGAAGTAGATATCACTACCAAAAGAATGCATCATCGCGGCCGTAGCGGCCGAAAGTTCGGTAGCGTCGCTATTGTCCAGGGTTTCTTTGTTATCAATGGATACGCGTTGCAGGTAGAACGCACGGGTCTGCCCGTCGGCGTTCAGGGAAGCGGTGACCATGGCGTACTCACCGAGTCCACCACTCGTGCCGGGATCATCGTCATCCTCGCAGCCCAGC
>JBCDIR010000578.1:0-3011 GCA_038748735.1 Bacteroidota bacterium
GAATAAGGGAGATCTGGTCAGCAAAATCGCTGACACAGCCGGTATCACCAAAGGACAAGCGGAAGACGCATTGAACGCCGTATTAGACGGTATCACCGACGCACTAAAGAATGATGATTCCGTAACCTTGATCGGCTTCGGTACTTTCAGCGTAAGCCACCGCCCCGAGCGTGATGGTCGTAACCCACGTACGGGTGAAACGATCAAGATTGCGGCTAAGAACTTGGCTAAGTTCAAAGCAGGCAAGAAACTGACCGACGCCCTGAACTAAGCTATAGATCAGGTTTAACTGTAAAAGGGCAACTCAATTATTTGGGTTGCCCTTTTCTTTTGTATAGATACGAACAAGTATCTACCACAATGCTTTATATTGGCGCACTATTATTTTTTCTCCGTTCGCTAAACTCATTTGTCAAAACCTCAATGTATGGCTGACATTCAAGAACTAGAGCGCGTTGCTTCCCAGGTACGACGCGACATTATCCGCCAAGTCTCCGCTGCCAAGTCGGGGCATCCAGGCGGTTCCCTGGGGTGTACCGACCTCATCGTCGCCCTTTATTTCCACGTCATGGAGCACAATACGGACTTCAACATGGCGGGCGTGGGTGAAGACCTATTTTACCTTTCTAACGGACACATCTCCCCAGTTTGGTACAGCGTGCTGGCGCGTAGCGGCTACTTCCCCGCAGCAGAGCTAGCCACCTTCCGTCAGATCAACTCTCGTCTCCAAGGTCACCCCGCCACCCACGAAGGACTCCCTGGCATACGTACCGCTTCGGGTTCCCTCGGGCAAGGACTCAGTGTAGCCATCGGCGCAGCCCTGGCGAAACGGCTCAACAAAGACGAGCACCTCGTCTACTGCCTCATGGGCGACGGTGAGCAAGAGGAGGGACAAGTCTGGGAAGCCGTTATGTTTGCCGCTCATAATAAGGTAGACAACCTCATCGCCATCGTCGATCGCAACAACCAACAAATCGACGGTAGCCTCGACGAAGTGATGGACCTCGGTGACCTAGGAGCCAAATACGCTCAGTTCGGTTGGGAAGTCCTCCGCATGGACGGCAACAACATGAACGAAGTGGTTGACACCCTGGCGAAAGCCAAATCCCTCGCCGGCAGGGGCAAACCCATCTACATTGATATGATCACCGAAATGGGCAAAGGTGTCGACTTTATGGAAGGCACCCACAAATGGCACGGCAAAGCGCCAAATGAGGAGCAGACCGCCGACGCCCTGGCGCAGTTAGAAGAAACTCTCGGGGACTACTAGGTAGAGGGACACGGCCCAGCAAGCTGTGCTTTTGGTAGAGTGTAGAGAGATACGTCACTGTTTAGCCTATATTTATGTCGAATCTATTCTACTACTTTTAGTGAGTATATGGTCAGTTAAATTTGGGGCCTACCACGCTCAGGCGTGGTCGCTACGTTTCGCAGCTCGTTATTCACTCGGCCCTTCAGGGCTCATCGCTAACGCGCTGCCTGCTCCACATCGCTAGTCCGATACCCCCGCTACACAGTTGGCAGGCACTTTCAAAGTGCCTGCTAACTCGGCTCCCCACTACGGGGAAGGACGCATTAGCAATGACGCACTGCCATGCGTCTCATCAGTAAAGACGCACTACCATGCGTCTCAAAAAAACAAACCAATGCTAGAAAACATAAAAAGCACCGGCAAAAAAGCGACCCGCGACGGGTTCGGAGCCGGTATCGACGCCATCAGTCACCGCGAAGAGATCAACGTCCTCACGGCTGACCTAGCTGGCTCCTTAAAAATCGCCAACTTCATTGCCGCCTATCCCGAGCGCTACTTCCAAGTAGGTATCGCGGAGGCCAATATGATGGGTATAGCCGCTGGCCTGGCCAATGCGGGGAAGATTCCGTTCACGACCACTTTTGCGAATTTCTCCACGGGGCGCGTTTACGATCAGATTCGCCAGTCGATTGCGTATTCTCATAAAAACGTAAAAATCTGTGCTTCGCACGCGGGACTCACCCTCGGCGAAGACGGTGCCACGCACCAAATCCTCGAAGACATCGGTATGATGCGGATGTTGCCGGGCATGGCCGTGATCAACCCTTGTGATTACCACCAGACCAAGGCCGCAACCATGGCCATTGCCGATCACCACGGCCCCGTCTATCTCCGTTTTGGTCGCCCGAGCTGGCCCATGTTTACGGAAGATATGCCCTTCGAAATCGGGAAAGCCTTGCACCTGAGCGAAGGGACCGACGTCTCCATCTTCGCTACGGGACACATGGTGTGGCAAGCAGTCGAAGCGGCCAAGGAACTGGCCAAGGAAGGGATCAGCGTAGACCTCATCAATATCCACACCATCAAACCCTTGGACGAGGAAACCATCATCGCTTCGGCAAAGAAAACGGGAGCCGTTGTCTCTTGCGAGGAACACAACCGTATGGGAGGACTCGGTGATGCCATTGGCCAGGTGCTGGGCAGCAACCACCCTACGCCCCAAGAATGGGTGGCCGTGGACGACTCCTTCGGCGAAAGTGGTAAACCCGCTGACTTGCTGGATAAATACGGTCTCAGCGTCGGTGATGTGGTGGCAGCGGCCAAGCGGGCTATTGCGCGCAAATAACGAATCACTAATCCCGAATTTTCGTCAGTACGAAAATTCGGGATTTATCTTAGCTAACCACGCAAACGGCGTATCCGTCGCGGTAGTGGTAGCCTAACCCGTTGGTGCCAAGTTGGTCGTTCTTGTGGACTCTGTACTTGTACGGTTTGCGATCACTTTTAGGTAGCGTTTAGCCGTTTCGTAGATATTATCGACATCTTTATTACTAAAAGCACTGTAAGCAGATAACGGGTAACTGACTAACGCATCTACATTCTGAAACTTCTGTTGATTAGCCGCGTGCATCAGTAAGCAATTACTATGGTGAGTAACTTTAAAAATAGAATTAAGTTGGCTTTTGTTACGCTGCCCAGGACGGCATAGATAACTGCCAACAATAGGTTGCTCCTGCGATAGGAAAGGCGCTAGGGGAAA
>JBCDIR010000579.1:0-3010 GCA_038748735.1 Bacteroidota bacterium
CGGGCTTACTTACAATTTCTCTACAATTTACGGGATAAGTACTTCGGCAACGCCCGTGACGTGCGCAAAGTCGTACAGGAAATCATCAAAGCGCACGACCTGCGCCTTTCCGCCAGCGAAGCGCAACTTGACCCTCAACTCATCACTTTGGAAGATGTGCAAACCCTCCCGATGGACAAGAACGAGTTGCAAGTCAACCGTTCGTCTATTGGTTTTCGGAAGGGGTAGCCAACTGTTGGTACACAAAAAATTCTACCGCCCGCGGATGAATAGAGTAACTGTGGAGATAACCCGGTTCTTGCACCAATTCTAGGGCTACCGTCGTCTTACCGTTCTCAATGGGTTGCTGCGTAAGGTCGGCGATGAGTCGAAAATCAGCGGCGGTGGGGCGGTTAAAGTCGCTGAGACTGAGTACACACTTCAGCGTGGCCTTATCTGGAAAAAACACGATGCTGTCCTCGGTAGTCGAAACCACTTCAATAGGTACGAAGATACTTTTTTCGGTGTAGCGCTCCACCACCAGATCGACCGTAACCGTACTGGTATTGAGACGCAGTTCGGGGCTAGGTTGGCGCAAATTCAAGGTCACATTGAGGGACTGACTGAGGTCATTTTGTACTAAACTGTCCGTCGACCAAGCCGTCAGACCCGCCAATAAGTTAGTAGGGCCACTCACCCATACCGAATCCGGCTGGATTTGTATCCCGGACTTGAGATCATGCTCAGGCGCGAACGTCAGCGCGTGGGGTACGTATACGGGCAGGCGCTTACGCTCCTGGAGGACTAGCGCGGAAGAGAAATCGCTAAAGGTAATATTGAGCACCTTCAGGTCGCGGTCACCGAGCTGCCGTTCTACATCGGTACGCACTCGGTAAGTACTGATCGCGTAGCTGGCGTCGTCCGACACGCGGAACCGAAGTTGCTGTGATTTGCCCGTCACGGCGGATTGAAGGAAATTCCAACCTTCTGATTGGACCGTAGCGCTGAACGCTCGCGGCGGAGCCAGGGCGAAGGTCTTACCGTCCGGCAGCTCGTAGGTGATGGTCCACGCCTGGGTGACGGTATACTCTTTGGATAACTTGACTAGTAACCAAAAGACGAAAGCGATGGCCAGGCAAGCGGCCAGTATCTTTCGGTCTTCGACTGGCGTTTCCGCAAAGGGTAACTTACGCTTGTTCTTCTCCGGAGTGGTAGGCATCGGTCATCTCCTTAGAAATGGCGTTACGGAGCATCGGTAGGAAAACTTTTCCCACTTCGAGGGTGACCGTCTTGTCGTCCAATTTGTTGATTTTGCCAACAATTCCGCTGGCGGATACGACGGTGTCGCCCTTTTCCAAGCTCTTGTTGAAATCACTTTGTTCGCTTTGCCGCTTCACCTGGGGGCGAATCATAAAAAAGTAAAAAACGAAGCCCATCAGTCCCAAAAAAAGGAGGTTGATGGTTCCGCCACCAATGGCTTGTAATAATAGGTAAGTCATGCTTAATTTATCTTTTACATTGCTGGATTAGCTCGAGGCGAATGTAGCGAAATTTGTAACTATTTGGACATGGCCAGTCGAAATTTTAATTGTCGAGGGCATATACTCGCCCGTCGAGGTAGAGGACGGTCTTCGCCGGAAAAGTATTAGCGGTGATGGTCACGGGTTTACTCTGACGACCACTTTTGCCCTTGGTGTCAAAACGAACGGGAATACGACCACTACTTCCAGGTGCGATGGGTGCCTTGGGCCACTCCGCTACGGTACATCCACAGGTAGAACGAACGTCGCTAATGAGCAGCGGAACTGTGCCACTATTGGTAAAAGTATACGTATGTTCGATGACGGCACCGGCATCTACTTCGCCAAAATCGTAGCGCTCTTCGGCAAAAACTAGCTTCGCTATGTCAGTAGTATCAATGGGTGCGTCACCCGCCGTAACGGGGTTACGGATGACGTCCATAATTTCGTTTTTTTCCACCGTTTGCTGGGCGTTACGTTCGTCTTTTGCCGTGGTGGTTTCACCACAAGCAACAAAGACGCACACTAGAACTAGATAAAAATGTTGCTTCCTCATAGGCTGTCGTTCAGAAATAGACTTGTTCTGCTGGTCCTGAATGAGCGAAAGTGAAGCAAATTTTATTCTGAAAAAGGCAAAAAACGTAGGCATAGCCTTAGCTACGGCGAGGCTTTTTAACGCAATTCAGGATGAAACTTTGCCACTTGCAGCCATTTGAGGGCTTGCAGAACAAGTCTAATACAAAGGTACGCAGAAAACCAAGTCCATTCACGGTGGGTTAACGACAATTCTGTTACCTTGCCAAAAAGCGCGTAGGGTGCAAAGCAGCATTTACTTAGTGGGCTTCATGGGAAGTGGCAAATCGCACGTGGGGCGGCAATTGTCGCGGTACCTGCGCTTGCCTTTTGTGGATTTAGACGCCGAAATAGTAGCGCACTACGGGGGCAGTATCAACACTATTTTCTCCGCCAAGGGAGAAGCCTACTTTCGGCTATTGGAGCGTTTTGTTTTACACCAAACGGAACTGCGCCCGCCGGCCATTATTGCCACGGGAGGCGGCACGCCCTGCTTTTTTGATAATATCCACTGGATGAACAAGCGGGGGACTTGCATTTTCTTGGACCCCAGCATTGAGATACTCACGGAGCGCTTACGGCAGGGACGTCACAAACGGCCACTCATCAAACAGCTTTCTGATCATCAGTTACAGTTGTACATTAGTAATAAACTCAGCGAGCGTCGTCCTTTTTACGAACAAGCCGCAGCTCATTTTCGTATTAATAAGGCGGAAGAAGACGTAGCGGGTATGCTCTATCGCCAGCTCAACTACATTATTGGCCATTGATGTGACTCCTCCGAAATTTTGCCAAAACCAAAGCTATGAATCACTGACAACAAGAACCGAACGGGTACCATTCCTTTGCTTACAACATCTTGTTTTGCATTTTTTTTTCGCCCCGCTAAGAAACGACCGAACGCCCCGTATTTAAAGGGGTTACGCCTAACCAACAGC
>JBCDIR010000580.1:0-3006 GCA_038748735.1 Bacteroidota bacterium
CTGCTTCAACAACCGGGTAGGGGAGGACTTCTCCGCTGCGGATATTTTCTACACTTCCTGGAATATGTACAAAGGTGATTACGATCAATTCAACGGTTCTTTTCCTCCGTACGAACTGAATAATACCATCACTCACCCGAACCCACAGGATATGTACTCCACCGGCTTGTCAAGTGTGCAACTGCTACCCAACCAAAACGTGCTACTGTGCAGTGGTCGTCAGGGTTACATGTTTGAACTGAATCCCGATAACGAAATCGTGTGGGAATACGTAACCCCGCTGCTGATGGGGCAACCCGTTGCGCAGGGAGCAACGCTGTCTCTCAACAATAACCTAACGTTCGAGGCGCGCCGCTACCCGGTTGATCATCCGGCCTTCGTAGATCGTGACCTTAGCCCGAAAGGCTGGATTGAAAACGAACCTAACGAAGACTTTTGCAATGAACTCACCACCGTCGTTCGGGTCAATGACCGCAGCATCAAGGTATATCCTACTATCACGGATGGTCGCCTGCAACTGGAATGGAATAACGGCGGGAAAGTACAACTGCAAGTTTATGATCTTAACGGTCGCCTACGGATGGATATGACGGGCTTGGGTGGACGTAAATTCATGGACCTGAGTGCGCTAGAAGCGGGACTCTTCTTAATTGTTATCGACGGAGAAGAAGTGGTCAAAGTGGTGAAGCAATAGGAGTTTTACGGCGATATTGGTCTGATTTTAGGAACTAAACACTATATTGCCGTGTATTACGGAAAAACCAGACCTTATTATCTCAACTTTAAACTTGAAAAATCATGAGTGGTTACGAGTATTTCATGCATGCTTTGACCGAAAAGTACGCGGATTTTAGTGGCCGTGCTCGCCGGAGTGAGTACTGGAATTTTGTTCTTTTTAATATCTTAGGTTCCGTTCTGGCTACGGGAATCGATTTGGTACTGGGGATGTCCCTCGTAGGGTTGATTTACTCCCTAGTCGTATTAGTTCCGGGCATAGCCGTTACCGTTCGTCGCCTACACGATACGGATCGGAGTGGTTGGATGTTACTCATCGGTTTAATTCCGATTATTGGCTTTATTGTTCTACTCGTTTGGTTCTGCACGGAGGGTACCATCGGCCGAAATTCCTACGGTCCTGACCCCAAGAATCCAGAAAAGGATGATATTATCGACCACTTGGTGGCGTAAGTCACTTTAGATGTTATAGACTGTAAACGGGGTTTTCTTCCACTACTGAAGGAAACCCCGTCTTTGTGTTAGTCACGTGATGACAGTAGTTAACTGTTCCAGGTCGTTTCCGCTTGGGCAATTGGCTTACCCTGACGAGCAAGCTGGTGTTGCCAATGGTCCTGCCCGACGGCTTGGCTACAACTGAGAAGCTGTTCTCCCTGGCGTGCTTCCTGCAAATAGTGTAATTGTAATTGTCGCGGTGTCGCTTCGTCCAGTAGTTGTTCCGGTAGCGATTCTAGTAGTAGACGTACGTAGTGTGGGTTACTAACGTGTTGGTTAAAATCCAGGTCAAACCAACTGACGGGTAGCAATTTTTCGTGGGTTTGTGCAGCTGAATGCCAGTCGGTGAGCTTGGTACTGGGGCGTTCTAGTGGTGCAGTACTGATCGGTAAGGCCTCCAAACTCGCTTTGATCCAGTCCGGTATTCGCAGCGGGCGTCGCTTTTGTACGTCAAACAGTACCCAAGTAGAAGACCCGGTGGCCAAAGTATTTCCATTTTCATCGGTTAAGTAATAGTCGCGGTAGGTAAACGCCCGTTCGAAACCCGTTGGTGCGGTCGTTAGTTGTACTTTTTCTCCTAGAGTGGGCAAACGTTCTACATCTAGGCGAAGGCGTAGCAGCACCCAGCCCATATTTTGTGGTTCCAGGTCGAAAACCGATAGCTTTAGCTGAATCACGTGCCCCATGGCAGCTTCGTTGACCAAGCGCATCAAGGCCGGCAAGGTCAGCCGTTTACGCCAGTCCACATCGTAAGACCGAATTTGGTAATCTTCCCGATACATATTTTACGTTAATTGACGATCCGCTGCTGGAAGGAGTTTGCAACTCCGACTAGTCGTTTAAAACTCCATCCTCAACCGCAAGTTAATCCGCCGCGAAGTCAAGTAATTCGGAATAGCGTACTGCTGCTCAAATACCGTTTTAATCCAAGTATTACCCGCTTGGTTTTGCACTTGTAGCAAGTTGAACACCTCTAGGCTGAGCCAACTTCGTTTGGTGAACCGTAGGAAGTGATTGGGGCGCTTGCTCCGCTTTTTCTCGTCAAAAAGCAGGAGGCTGAAGCCAATGTCTACGCGGTGGTAAGGATTGAAACGGTAGGTATTGCGAAAAACGCGATTGTTACCCAACAAGCCATACGGAAGCCCCGTACCGACCGTCAAGTTGAGGTGCATTTTAAAGTTTTCGTTGGTCCGCAGGTAATCCTGGAAGAAGATGCTCAGTTGCATCAATTGGTCCGTGGGGCGGGGTACGTCGTCTACGGAGGTGGCCACTTCCTGGTTGATCTCTCGCCGCAGGTGCTCCACGCCCAGCAAGCGTTCCCGAGCGCGCAAGAGCGAGAGGTTGATCCAACTCTCCGCACCGGGTACGAACTCCCCGTTCAGACGCAAGTCGATACCCGCTACGTAGCCCTCGGCGTCGTTGAGTCCACTGTAACGGATGCGGACATTTTCAATTTCGTAGCTGACCAAATCCCAGAGGCTCTTGTAGTAGGCCTCCGTAATGAGGCGAAACTTCTTGGGGTTTTTCTTACCCATGTAAAAATCCAAGGTAAACCCACCGACGACGTGAAAAGATTTTTGCGCCCGCAGGTCGGTATTCACCGTTCCGTCAAAGGCCCGCAGTTCTCGATAAAAGGGCGCTTGGTAATAGAGTCCCGTCGCCAGGCGGTAGCTGATGTCGCGTTTGCCACCGAGCGGTTTGTACAACAATTGCGCCCGGGGCGAGAGGAGCAGTTCGCGGTTCAAGTCCCAGTACTGCCCGCGTACCCCCGCCGAA
>JBCDIR010000581.1:0-3004 GCA_038748735.1 Bacteroidota bacterium
CAAAAAACGGGATTCGTAAGCCCCTTCCACAATCCTGGAACGGTTGTGCATTTCGCAGCTTAGTTCCAATTTTTTGCTAAAATAAAAGGCGTCCAACTCATCCGAGGCGGTTTGCAGCGCCGGGTCGTAGCGGCGTACTTGTTGCTGTAGAAAGAGCCGATCTTGCGCGCTGGCCAACTGGTATTTGTAATAATGCTGTTGGCTATCCTGAAGGTCTTGTTCGGCCAATTGTTGCGACAAGCGCCGCGCTACTAAGTCGAACTGGTGCTTGCACTCCCGTTTTTTGAGCTGCCGCAAAAAGGCCAACTCTTGCCCGACGGGGTCGTCTTGCCACTCCAATTGGATCAAAAACGCGCGTAAATGCCCAAAGAGGGCCGAGAACTGTTTTCGCAAAAAAACCTCCTGATACGTCCGTTGGGGAAATGCGTGCGCGAACAATTCGCTACGCGTCCACTTTTCGGTCTTGGAATCCGTCAAAGCCTCCAACAATTGAGTACAGTAACTGTTAGCTTCCAAGCTCTGTTGTCGAACGTAGCGCCCAAAAGCGAACCGTTCTTCTGCCGTTAAGGTCTGAAAAACACGTGAGAACTTTGTTGAAGGTACTTTTTTGTTATTTTTCAACTATCAATAATTTGATTTACAGCATTTTATTAAAAAATAGCCCACCAAATATAAGAACAAATTTGATCTTTTGTATTTGTTTCGACCCAGTTCTTGGCGCACTTTTGTAAAAGTAAAGGCGTATATCTGTTAAACATTTAACCACTGCCAAATGAGACCAACCATTACACTTTTAGTTTTTGTCCTCTTTAGTTGCCTCACGCTCACCGCACAAACCGAGGTAAATGGGGGCGTTTTTACGGAAACAACCTGGACGGCGGACGCTAGTCCTTACGTAGTTACGGGGGAAGTAGTGGTCTTTCCGGGTGCATCGTTGACCATTGAGCCGGGGGTCACCGTACGCTTTCAGACGGACTTGGGTATTGAGTTGCGAACGGGCAGCATTTACGCCAACGGTACGGCCGACGCTCCAATCATTTTCACGCTGGACGAAGAAAACCCAAGTGGTGCAACGACTTGGTCCGGCATCCGCAGTACGACGGATTTAGGCCTGGCTATTGATAGGGAATTCAGTCACGTGGTGATTGAGTATGCGGCGCTGGGTATTCGTTATGCGGGTGGTGGATACCGTTTCTTGGATAATGCCACGTTGCGTAATAATGTCACGGGGTTGGAAGCGGCCATGGACCAGGGTTACGACTGGGTCACGATTACGAATTCGGAGATTCACGATAATGAAATGGGTACCTTGGGTCGCGTAACGCTCGAAAATTGTAATGTTTACAACAATGTACTCGCTTGTGGTGATATTTATTCTTTCTCAAACGGTAGTGAGGGGGGACGCATCAGCAATTGCACGTTCACCAACAATGCCATCTGTTTTACACGTTCACAGGTGATTTTAGCATCCGCTTACATTGATAATTCAACCTTTATTGACAATAATGTGGTAGCCAACGCCTACCGTATTGAAGCTACTAATTCGACCTTTAGCGGAAGTACGGTACACAGTATTCTCGCAGGAACGGGTACCATTGAAAATTGCTTTTTCACGGGCAACGCCATCGCTATCAAAACAACGGAGGCTCCCTACGAGCAAGCGTTTCGGAACAATATATTTGATGGTAATGAAATTGCTATTCAAATAGAGGGAGCAGGAGCAGAAATTAGCGGTAATACCATCTGTAACAATAGTGTTTTCAACGTAATAGTCCGAACGAGCGACAATGTCGATTTGACTAACAACTGTTGGTGTACACCTAGCGAAGATGATATTGCCCTCACGATTTACGATGCTTTCGATAACGTCAGTGCGGGTATCGCCACTTTTGTGCCTTTTGAAGCCACTTGTGTACAGGGTTTACAATATCCCGGTGATGCCAATAACAACGGTATCGCCAATGCCTGGGATGTACTGGCCCTGGGACTACACTACGGCACGACGGGGCATTCGCACGAGAATTTAATCTTCGAGTGGGCGGGACACGAAGCGCTCGACTGGGGTACGCAAATGGTCAACGGAGACGACCTCAAGCACATTGATACGAATGGTGACGGTGTGATCGACGAAATGGATATGGACAATATCCAACTCAACTACCGCCGCACGCATACTACGCCCGCGCCAACCAACGCCGTACACGAGGGCAATACGCCCTTTCCCATGGCCATTGTAGCCCCCGAGGAATTGCTCGGCAGCACGCCCGCTTCCTTTGCCGTCACGATGGGGGATGCTGCTAACCCCGTGGACAACTGCTACGGTATTGCTTTTGCCTTAGTTGGTGACACGGAGTTTTACGAACCCGGCAGTTTCTACCTCGATTTGACGGATTCCTGGCTAGGTACGGCTGATGAGTTACTGACTATGATCCGCGAGTTTCCCGACGAAAATCGCTTGGAAGTCGCCATCGTACGCAAGGACGGCGCACCCCGCAGCGGAATAGGGGAGATCGCCAGTCTCAACGGTATCATGATTGAAGACCTCATCATTTCCTTGGACGGAATAGTTAGTGGTGGTGGTCCAAAGACGGAAACTTCTCTCCAACTTAGCCTAGAAGCTATTGAAGCAGTTACGAACAGCGGTGCCATCTTGGCAACTACGACTAGCCCAACGGAAATCACCCTCACCGACGTTCGCACCATCGCGGACCAAATCATCCGACTGTACCCCAACCCAGCTACCGACCACGTATGGCTAGATACGGGCAACTTGACCGTTGACCAACTTGAGCTGTACAATGCGACGGGAGTACGCGTACGCAACCTCACAAATGCCACGCAACCTTTATCGACTCGTAATTTGGCACCCGGTCTGTACTTTTTACGGATCAGCGCCAACGGTAAGATGGAGACTTTGCGTCTAATGATACAGTAAACTTTCCCACCTGCTAAACCTATTAAATGATTTTACAGCTGTTTACCCGTGGTTAACTACGATGATTGA
>JBCDIR010000582.1:0-3003 GCA_038748735.1 Bacteroidota bacterium
GAGCGAAAGTGTAGCAAATTTTGTTCTGAATGAGGCAAAAAACGCAGGCATAGCCTTAGCTACGGCGAGGCTTTTTAACGAAATTCAGGAGAAAATTTGCCGCTTGCAGCCATTTGAGGCTCTAGCAGAACAAGTCTATTATCTAAATACGACGTCCAGCGCCGCACAAATATGCCCGCGTGCTGCGGCCAAATCCGTATCCGTATGCGCCGCACTCACGAAGCCCACCTCGTAGCCCGAAGGCCCTAAGTACACTCCGCGTTGTAGCAACTCGTGGTGAAGTACTTTGAATTTTTCCATGCCCTGGGCGTCAATTTCGTCCGAACGTCGAATACGGTCTCGACTGAAACACATCCAAAAAATAGATCCGATGCTCGGTAGGGTCACCTCGTAGCCCTGTTCGTCGCAGTGCGCTTGGATGGACCGGGTAAAGCGCTGCGTTTTGGCGGCCATCTCTTCGTAAAAACCGGGAGTCAGACATTGCTCCAAAGCAGCGTAACCCGCCGCCATCGCCACCGGATTCGCCGACAGCGTACCCGCTTGGTAGACCGCTCCCTCGGGTGCGATGTGTGACATAATTTCGGCACTGGCCGCGTACGCTCCCACGGGGAAACCCCCACCGATAATTTTACCGAACGTTATGATGTCTGGCTGAACGCCGTAGTAGCCCGCCGCGCCTTCAAAACCAACCCGAAAGCCAGAAATGACTTCGTCAAAGATGAGCAATACGTTGTGCTTGTACGCTTTAATGCGCAAGCATTCCAAAAACGAAGGATCTTGCAGTAATAGTCCATTATTGGCGGGTACGGGCTCCACAATTATACAAGCAATATCGTGTGCGTGTTCCGCCAGCGTTGACTCCAGTGCCTCCCGGTCGTTCAGCGGAATTACGAGTGTTTCTTTGGCGAATGATTCCGGTACCCCCGCCGAGGTAGACGTACCGAAAGTAGCCAAACCAGAACCTGCTTTTACCAATAAACTATCTACGTGGCCGTGGTAGCAGCCCTCGAACTTGAGCACCTTATTTTTACCCGTCACGCCGCGTGCCAAGCGCAGGGCCGACATCACCGCTTCGGTTCCCGAACTCACAAAACGAATCCGCTCAATGTACTGATGATGGTCCAAAATCAGCTTACCCAACTGGTTACCCATTTGGTTGGGCGTTCCGAAAGACGCTCCTTTGACCACCGTCTTCATCACCCACTCGCGGATGTGCTCGTTATTGTGGCCGTGGATGAGTGGTCCCCAGCTACAGCAAAAGTCGATGTAAGTATTACCGTCCTCATCCGTAATGCGTGCGCCTTGTCCTTCCTTGATAAAAAGCGGCGGCCCAGACACGGACTTAAAGGCCCGAACGGGGGAGTTCACCCCACCAGGAAAATACTGTTTAGCTTCGGCAAACAGCGCCGCCGAGCGCTCGCGCGGAATTCGGTTTTCAAAGGTCATAGTAATACTAGGTCAATAGATATTTTATGTGAAACGCGAAGGTACGTTATATGATGATGTACAAAAGTGATTTTTGTGTCAAAGTCCTCCCCTACTGCATCCGGATGCGCCAAGCCGTAGGATAATAATTATTATAACGGTTCCCCAAACCTTTAACCCAGCCCAATTGGAGTCCCCGATAGCGGACAACGTGCCAACCTTTTCCCAGCTCGGGCAGGTCCGGTGTCTGTTTGCGTAGCAATGCTAAGGCTTGTGCTCGGTTTACGTCCACGGTGGCTATCTCCGTTGTGCTATCCAGCGCTAAGGCCCATTCTGCGGCGGGGACCAGTCCTTTACCTTTCCACTCTCCCAAAGGGGTGCCAACTTCCAAGCGGCTTAGGTGCTGCGCTAACAGTTGGGCGTCGGACCGCAAATCAGCGGCTAGGGTTCGCCACCGTCCGCTGGGTGTTGCCCAGATGTCCAGCCGCTCCGGTTGGGCTAACCAGGGTTGGACCTGTGCTGATAACTTGCTGCTGATGCGGGTCAATTTTTTAAAACTTTTCGGCGCTTTGGTCATCCGTGCTTCACCTACTTCTTTGCGAAAAGCCGCTAAGTAGAATCCTTCGCCGCGCAATCGGTGTGGATACGCTTGGTAGCCGATTGACCGCTCCTCCAATTCCCAGGCGGCGGGAAACGCTAGAGGAGCTACCGACCAGCCCGTTTGCTCGGCCAGTGTAGCAGCATTTGCGTCGTTTTCCGTTGCGTTATAGGTACAGGTACTGTACAACAGCACCCCGTTCGGTGCCACCAACTCCTGCGCCGCTGCTAGTATCCGCCCCTGCCGCGCTGCGCAGTGTGCGACGTGCTCGGGCGACCATTCCGCCCGAGCGGCCACGTCCTTCCGAAACAGGCCCTCCCCAGAGCAGGGTGCGTCCACCAACACCACATCAAAATATCCCGCCAGCGGCGCAAAATCCGTCACGTCGTGGTTGCTCGTGAATGTATTTCCGTATCCCCACTTGACCAAGTTGTACTTCAATACCTGATAACGGGTCCGAATCACTTCGTTGGCCAACAGCCAGCTTCCCGGAGGCAAATGACTAGCCAACAAGGTGGACTTACCTCCCGGTGCTGCACATAAATCTAGCACCCGCAACGGGCGTTGCTCAGGAAATAATTGCCGAAACGCCGCCGCAATCAACATGCTACTGGCCTCCTGTACGTAGTACGCTCCCGCGTGAAAAGCCGGGTCCAGCGTAAAGACGGGTCGCTGCGCTAGATACCGCCCCAATGGATTCCACGGCACTTCTGCTTCCGGTTCGGTTGCCCCCGTAAACTGGGGGAATTTATGTGGATGCAGGTGTACGCTGGCTGGACTAGTGCCCTCTAGTGCCTTTACTAGTGCTTCCCACTCGGTTGGTAGAAGGGTGCGTAGTTGCTGTACAAAAGCCGTCGGTAGCGTGTCCATCATGTTCCAAAGGTACGGACTCTTATATTTTCAACCATTGAGCTTGTAGTAGTGTACCCCTATCTTCTGCTTGGCCGAAAAGCTCGATAAAGTTATTTGTATACTGCGCA
>JBCDIR010000583.1:0-2998 GCA_038748735.1 Bacteroidota bacterium
CGCAACCCTCGTCATCGCGTCCCGCAAGGAGGACCCCCTGCGTACCGCCGCCGCCACATTGTGTCAGTGGGGTACTTGTACCGCTTGCCCCTGCGATATTCGTCAACCGGAGCAAGTCGCTATCCTCGCCGACCACATCGCCGCAACACACGGACGGCTCGACATTTTGGTCAATAATGCCGGCGGACAGTTTCCTGCCCCCGCCGAACTGATGGCTCCCAAGGGCTGGGCCAGTGTTATCAATAATAACTTGAATGGTACTTTTTACGTGTCGCAACAGATGCTTAACCGTTTTTTCAAGCCCCAAAATAGCGGAGTAGTCATCAATATCATTGCCGCGATCATGCGGGGTTTTCCGGGCATGTCGCATACGGCGGCAGCGCGGGCCGGCGTGGATAATCTAACCAAAAGTCTGGCCCAAGAATGGGCGGCCTACGGCGTACGCGTCAACGCCATCGCACCGGGCATCATCGACTCGTCGGGACTGGAAACCTATCCGGATTTTATTCAATCCTACTTCGATAAGATGCGGGAAGACCACCTGCAAGGTCGTTTCGGAACGGTAGAGGAGGTGGCGCATACCGCCGTCTACTACGCCAGCCCCATGTCTCAATTCGTCAACGGTACTACTTTGCACGTCGACGGTGGCGATCACTTGGCAGGAAGTACGCTAGAGATGTTTCGACTGCTGCGGTCGTTCTTGTAGCAACCAGCACCGCCGCATCACAAGTGGTAGAAGGACAAAGGACGCCGTCACGTTTTACGAGCTAATTTGGACTATTCGGCAAAAGCCAATTAGAAACCGACTGCCGTACCACCCTCAACCGTAAAACCGACCACCACAAGTGGTAGAACGACACGCGGGCTACGCCCTGCTAGGGTAGAAGGACAAAGGACGCCGTCTCTTTTTTCAGAACGTCACTGTCTAGGCGACATGCCCTCACCACCATAAAACGGTAGAAGGACACGCGGGCTACGCCCTGCTAGGGAAGAATGACGAAGGACGCCGTCTTTTTTTTCAGAGCGTCACTGCCTAAGCGACATGCCTTCACCACCATAAAACGGTAGAAGGACACGCGGGCTACGCCCTGCTAGGGAAGAAGGACAAAGGACGCCGTCTCTTTTTTCAGAACGTCACTGTCTAGGCGACATGCCTTCACCACCGCGCCACCGATCATCGATCATCAACTAAAAATATAAACCATGACCACAACTCCTTACCGAACCACCTTCGCCCACCTCCATGAGCTACAACAGGCCGTCGGGCAAGAATTGGGCCTCAGCCAGTGGGTAACCGTTACGCAAGACGACATCAATACCTTTGCCCGCCTCACGGGCGACGAGCAGTGGATTCACGTAGACGAAGAGCAGTCGGCCAAGTATTCGCCCTACGGTACGACCGTTGCTCACGGCTTTTTCGTGCTTTCGTTAGCCTCCAAATTTACCTACGAATGCCTCCAGGTCGAAGACGTAAAGATGGGGGTCAACTACGGACTAAACAAAGTACGCTTTCCTAGTGCCACCCCCGTCAACGCGAAAGTGCGCGCTCGCATTTCCTTGTTGGACTATCTAGCTATCCCGAACGGTGCGCGCTACACCTTGCAAGTCGTTTTTGAGTTGGACGGACAGGAAAAGCCCGCCTGTGTGGCCGAGTTCGTGGGCCAGGTGTACGTGTAGCCGCTTACTGATCTGACTTCGTGGTTGTAAAACGGTACGCGGCAGTCAACGCAATTGCGTTGGCATTGAAACCCGCATTAATACGATAATTATTATCTGGCACATTGTCTCCGAACTGGAAGGAAGCCGACAAGCTAGGAATAGATTCGAGGCTCAAATAAAAGTTGTCAGAAAAATCGTACTGAAATCCCAGCACGTAGCCAATACCCGGCGTCACCGACGAAATAACATCATCATTGACGGAGGTAGTGCTCACGAACAAGCTAGGTTCCCAACCGTGAATGAAAGATAGCTTATTGGCAATGTTCTTTCTTTTTTCAAAACCGATGGCTGCGGCCAGACCTAAGCTAAAAATGTCTTCTTGTACGTTGACATTAACCGATCCGACCCGGAAACGCGTAAAACGGTTTTCCGCTTTTTGTTTCTTGTAGATGAAGCCAATGTCTTCTAAGTCAGTGAGGCGCAGCCCCACCTCGTGGGTCGCGGATTGGGCAACGAGCACTTGGTTGGTACAACAGAACGTCAACAAGACTACGAATGAGAGATAAAGATACTTTTTCATAAAAAAGGGGTTTTATTTTGTTAGCACTAAAATGAGGCATTTGTTCTGATACGCTGGGCAAATGACATTACATAGGTTGAAAATTAACTTCCCCTTAAGCCTTTTCCGCCTTTTTAACGTTTCCTTGTAAACAAAACAACATTCATGTTTACCGGAATCATAGAATCACTGGGCCGCGTGGTCAATATCGAAAAAGAGGGTACTAATTATCACTTCACCATCGCTAGTGACGTAAGTGATGAACTAAAAATCGACCAGAGTATCGCCCACGACGGGGTCTGCCTAACGGTAATTGCACAGACGCCCGGACAGCATACGGTAACTGCCATTGAGGAAACCATGAAACGCTCGCGCCTCGGCGAGTGGGAAGTGGGCTCCATCGTGAACCTTGAACGTGCCATGCAACCCAACGCTCGCTTGGATGGTCACATGGTACAGGGCCACGTCGACAAAGTCGGCACCTGTGTCTCCGTTGAGGATGTGGACGGTTCTTGGTACTACCGCTTCCGCTACGTAGTTACCCCCGAACACCTACTGGTGGACAAAGGCTCCGTTTGTATCAACGGCGTGAGTCTGACCGTCGTCGACCCCGTCGAGGACGAGTTTAGCGTAGCGATCATCCCATATACCTATGAACATACCAATTTTCACCAGATAGAGGCGGGAAAATCCGTCAATTTAGAGTTTGATATTATCGGCAAATACATTGCAAAGCATTTGGCATTGTACAAGTAATGCGAATTAAGGGCTAAACTCAAC
>JBCDIR010000584.1:0-2996 GCA_038748735.1 Bacteroidota bacterium
GCTTGGGCGAGGCCCAGGGCGAGGTGAAAAACGAACAGTTTGACTGTTTCGAGGACCGCAAGGTGATTTCTCCCGATGGCAACGGCTCCAATGATGAGTTCATCATCTTCTGCCCCGACGGCATCCTGAGCGATACGCACCTAGAAATCTACAACCGCTGGGGCCAATTGGTCTTTGAGGTGGACAATTACGATAATACGTGGGAAGGCACCTCGCAAGACGGCGCACCGCTACCCGGCGGTGCGTACTACTGGGTACTCGACTTCGTGGGCAACAACGGTATTGCTGATCAGCGCCGTGGTTCCCTGACCATCGTACGCGAAAAATAGAACGCATGCAAAATTTTGATGTAATCAAAATTCTGTCTGACCGTAGCTTTAATATGCTGAGTTTTCGTGCTAACGAAAACTCAGCATGAATTGTTTAATATCCCAGAACTGATTTAAGCCATGAAGAAACTATTACTATTCCTAGCGTTGCTGGCCGTTGGTCAGGCTGCGCTGCAAGCGCAGGACGAGGCGCTGTTTATGCACTACCAAGTGAGTCCTATTTTGGTCAATCCGGCAGCGGCAGGCTTCGACGAGACCTACCGTTTGCAATTTAACGCGCGTATGGCCTGGACGGGCTTTCCGGATGCACCGCGTACGTTTTCGGCACGCTACAACGGTCCCCTTGGCCGTGTCTTTGGTTTGGGGGCAGGGCTGTTTACAGAAAAAGCGGCTCAACTGAGTCGGACCAAGCTCCAACTTGATTATGCTTTCCGCTTCACCACTAGTGACGATTGGAAATTATCCTTTGGTTTTTTGACCGAGTTCCAACAATTACGCCTCGACGGAGACATCACGCAGAGCGAATTTTACGATGCTGCCGAAGACGTAGTGGAAGATTTACTCAATGGCCGGGGCGAATTTGACGCGGCGATTGGCGTATACGGTACGTACAAAGAAAACACTTTTGGTGGCTTGACCTTCAATAACTTGGTCAGTAGCCGCTTGTCGGACATTGCGGGTACGGGCGTGCAGGAATCCTTCTTTAGCTACTACACCTTTATGTTGGGGCACCGCTTTTTCTTGCCCAAGCAAAAAGTATCGCTGGAGCCTTCCCTGCTGATGCGGCAAATACGGAATGCGCCTTTCCAGTTGGATGTCAATCTAAAGGCGGGCTTCTTGGATGACCAACTCGTAGCGGGTTTGTCGTACCGGGCGGGCCTCGGGGCGATGGGGATTCTCTTGGGTACTAGGGTGACCAACTTCCGCTTGTTTTACAGCTATGACGTCTCGTTTCAGCGCTTCCAGAGTTACAATACGGGTTCGCACGAGATTACGGTCGCGTTTCAACTGCGGCAGAACGATGAAAATGACAAGCGTCGGCGTCGGCGTCGGTAGCAGTCCTATTTTCATCAACATCTAACTCATCCCGAATTTTCGTACTAGCGAAGGTTCGGGATTTTTTTGGCACGGTCTTGGGAGTAATGATAATTGAATAGCACTTTGCTCCAAAACTACAATTACCACCAGCAGAAAAGAGGTGAGAAAAGGTTAAGCATAGTGTTCTATTTAGGCGGGCCAGTATTGATCCGCTTCAGCTTCGGGTGGCCAGTGGATTGTAGAAAATCACGACTGGTTGCCCGAAGTTTTTTTGAGATAATTTTTTTTATGATATTTCTGCAACCTTATATGTAAAGTGCCGTAAACGTCTAGTGATAAGGCGATTGGATTGTATGTGATTCACAAAAGCCGTTTTCAAGTGTATTCTTAAATCGGTTTTTGGGATGGCCTCTTCTCACGGGAAGGGGCTTTTTTTATGCTCTTTTTTGGGCGAAGTAAAAAATCCGTTCTCTTTAACTCACGCTAGAACCGGGTAAATAATTGCTACCTTTGTTGGTAATGAAGGTGATACTGAGCAAGGGGATCGGGATACTGTTGCTAGTGTTGGGTGGCGTAGGAACCGCGCAGACACAGACGAGCAACCCCTTTGAATTACCACAGCGCTTAGAAAACGCTGCGGTAATATTACCACCGACTGCCGCCGAGTCTCCTGCGAGTGTTAACCCTAACGGCGCGAATCCCTTCGAACTTGCTCCTCGTCTGGAAGGCGCTCCGGCCACGGCTCCCCCACCGGCGACAGCTGGTAATAGTAATCCTTTTGAGTTGTCTCCGGTTACTGACGTAGCGCCGCCTTCCGTAGAGATCCTAGAAACGGCACCAGTAGATGTGCCACAACCCGTGACAAATACGGTACCCGTTGGTAGCGGCATACTGCTCGTTTTTGTGGTAGCTGCGCTGCTACTGGTGACGATTGCATTACTCTTTTTTCGGGAATTGTACACAAAGATATACCGCGCTTTGTTTAACGATAATTTATTGTCGCAGTTGTACCGTGAACGGGAGGCTGGTTATATTACGGGCTATTTGCTGACTTACCTGCTATTTTTTCTTTGCGGTGGATTGTTTGCTGCCATTGCTTTTAATCAGTGGGGATTATCCCCTTTAGCCTACGGTTTTGGCACACAGGTCGGGCTGTACGCGGGGGGCTTATTGGGCGTTTTTTTGGCCAAGCACTTACTGCTGGCCATCATCGGTTATATCTTTCCTTTGCGCAAGGAAATGGGGCGTTACAGCTTCATGATTATGGCTTTTTCCATTATGCTGGGGGTTGTGTTGGCAGTTGGCAGTGTGCTACTAGCCTACTTGCCAGAAGGATGGCGATTCCCGGTCCTTTACGGTACTGGAGGCTTCGTGATTATTAGCTACGTCTGGCGAAGTATACGCGGTCTCTTTCAAGCGAATCCATTATTTTTCAAACACCCATTCCACTTTTTGTCGTATATTTGCGCCATCGAAATCGGACCTGTAATCATTTTGTTTAAGACAATTGGAATTATCTAGTCCTAACTCGAGTATCGTCATTTGCAACCAAATCCTCGTGCATGGCAGCGAATATTACAGTGATGGAGGAAACCTACAAGCGCGTTAAAAGCATTTTGATTTCCCAAC
>JBCDIR010000585.1:0-2979 GCA_038748735.1 Bacteroidota bacterium
CTGACTAAGTTGCTCCTTGGCGGCGGTGCTGAGCTCCACTTGGTGTTGCAAAACCAACTCTACAAAAATGGTTAACCACTGCTTGGTGTTCCTCACGGGTTGGGCGGGCATTTCGGGTAGCATAGCGTGTAGCAAATCCAGCACTTGCTGATCGTGCCAGGGGCTAATGCGGATTAGGTTTTGACTCAGTAAATCGGTAAAACGCTTCAGTGGCGCGTAGTCCTCCCCCAGCAAGCGGCCCAGGCAGTACCCCAAGCGCGGGGTATCCATTTGACCGTACTGAACTGCAGATAACCACAATTCCCCCGCCAGTTCGCGCGCTGTTTTGTGGTTACACAACATACTCGCAGCTAGGAAAAGATAGATCACGTCGTGTTCCTCGCTCCGGTGCCAAGCTTGGCGCAAAAAATCGAGGCTGCGTTCGAGTAAACGCTTGTCGATTTCACCAGTAACGAGCGATGTCCGCAGCACATTGGCTACCACGGGAGCGATATACAAAGGCCAGTGATTAGGACAGAAAAGCAGCAAACGCTCGGCGTCTTTATCTTGCAAATAAAACCAATTCCAAGTATCTCGAATACCAAAATAAAAATGGGTAAGCAAGCCGTAATCCGCTTGCGGTAACGCACCGGCCCGTTGGAGCTGACGCTTGGCTTTATTCCACCAACCAGACCAACCCGTCTCTTGTTGCTCCAGCTCTACTAAACTCAGTTTTCGATCTTTAGTAGCCACCGTTTCAGTTTGGTGCTTACGAAAGTTGTACTGTTCGTATTCCCGTATGGTGGTCGTATGCACCCAAGTGTAGTCCTGGTAGAGCGGCAGCAGATTCTTGCGGTGCTGTTCGCACAATTGTTCCAAAGCAGCTGTATCGCGTCGCGCAATTACGGCGGGTAAAAGATGTGCTAAATAATCGTCAGCCAAGTGCGGCAAAGTACCCAAACCAAGCAGATAACCCAGAACTATCTTGTACGGATGATCGGCTAACTGACGCCATTTTTTTGGTAAACCAGGAGCAGCGGCAGCGTGCAGCGGTAAACGCATTAGCGCCACCTGCCAGTCTAACAGATCCGGTTCCTGCTCGGCGACTTGCCAAGCGCGTAGGCGCTCAATTAAAACCTGCGGATCCAACCAACAGGGCGTATGCGTGGGCGTAGATAGTTGCGGCAAGCGACTACCCACCAGCAGCCGTTTTTGCACCGCAACAAAAAAGCGATCAACAAATTGAAAGCCCCTTTCGTCCCGCTGCCGCTGCGTCAGTGTGGGTATAGCGGACCAGTACTTAAAGCGTCTTTTTTTCTCCGCTTGCATAAACGCTTGACGTTCCTGCAATCGGTCCGGAAAGCGCCGTTGGAGCACCTCAGCGTAGTCGTTGAGGAAGTACGCCAGCGTCGTTTTTATTTTGGAACGCCACTCGTCGTAAGTCCAGATCATCTTCAGGGCGCGTTTAAAGACAGCTCCCAACTTGTCGACGTTTTCAGCGGTCAATTGTTGGTCCAACGCTTGCAGCACAGGAAGCACCAATTCCGCATCCACGGGGGTTTCACTATCCAGGACTTGACTGACGAAAAAGAGCCGCTCGTCAAAGGTGGTATAAGTGGCTACCCGTTGCTCCTCCCCTAGCGGTGAGGGGGCAGCTTCGGGATAATCGTTGGACATCGCAACTGCGGGGACAACGTCTAGCCAAGGTTGCAACAACGCTTGGGCTTCGGAGTAGAGGCTATCTCGGTAAACGGCCAATTGCTCACTCAGGTCCGCATCAGGGGAAGTAGCGTAAGTAGCAATCAGCTTAGCCGCGCGTGTTTGTACATTGGACGTTTCTATTCCCAGTGCTTCTACGGCACAGGCCAAGATTTGTGATCGGTAGGTCGGCTGCTTTTTGGCCAGCGTCTGCAATATCATTAGCGTATGCTGCTGCGTACTTTTAGTCGTTGATTGTAGCAACTGCGGCACGGTCGCTAAAAAGTGGTCTAGCTGAAAATCGGCTCGTTGACACAATTTTTTCAGCTGCTTTAGGGCCACCGTCACGGGCTTGGAGACAGGGCATTGCAAGCTAATAAATAGTTCTTTTTGTAGCTGAACCAACTCATCCAGCGTAGGCGCTACCGTTTCGAACAAGCGAAAAAACCAGCCCAGTATAGCCTGATTAAAACTCCGCGTGCTGGTCAGCAGGCAAGCGCGTAGTACGTCCAGGCGCGCCAGATGCCCCTCTTCGCACAAACGGACGAAGGTGTAAGCCCAGGGCAATTGCTCCCCAAACAGCTCGGGGATGTTTCCCTGATAACGATCGTGGACAAAGGTTTCGAATTCAAACAGTAACCAAACGTGTTCCCGCAAGGTAATGGGGTAGCGGAACAAATCATCGTAGCGGTAATCCGCCGTATTTTGCTGCCGCAGCCAGCGGTCCTTGACCAGCCCTACCGATAAAGCACGCGCCAATTGTTCGGGGGCAGCTTGGTGATGCCCCTTAGCTGCTAAATCCAGCAAAACCAGGTACGGTACACGCGCCCACTGGTCCAGGCTATTCAGTACGGGCGTGAACCAACTCGGCACAAAACGGGGTAAAATATAGTCAACTACCAGCGGCGAATACAGCGGATGCTCATTGCCAGGCTCCACTATTTCTTCAAACTCCTTACGCGTACGAGCACACAGCACCGTCGCCTGAAAAATACGATCCCGATGCCCTTGCGGATGTACAAACTCCCAGCGTTGATATTGGCGACCATCCGTATTCTTCTCGATTTTTGGTTGACGTTCGTAGTATTTTTCGTGTAAAGTCTTAAGCGTCGGCAGTAACTGCTGACGTTCGGGCCAGGACACGGTTTGGAGAAATGCGACTACCTCCTTTTGTTGGTCAATGCGTTGCGTGAGGCGTTGGGCGTGATCCATGAGATAGCAGTTAAGCTTGGTTGAGTACTAATTTCTTGGTCGCTAGGATGTGCTTGCACGGTCCTCGCTCCCCTTGGTGGCGACTGTACC
>JBCDIR010000586.1:0-2974 GCA_038748735.1 Bacteroidota bacterium
ATTTTCTTGCGTTATTACCAAGAAAAAAGCTTTAAAGAAGTGGCGGAGATTATGTCGGTAAGTCCGCAAGTAGCCCAAAACTACGCTCTCCGTGCCTTAAAGAAACTGCGGCGCTCCGCTCCGATGTTGGAGAAGTTCATCTATCCACTTTTATTATTACTTACCCAGTTCTAACGCCAGTAACGTACTAAATATCATTTAATTAACGCATTCTTGAATTTTCAGCGTATTCTCTGAGAGCGTGTCATCCTAACGTGCCGTAGTGAATACTCCCGTCGTCGGTTTGGGAAAGTCTGTATTTAGAAAAGAAAAAATTAGTATTCCGAGGTTATACTTCTATATTTCCCCCATTTTAAAGGCGACAAAAACGATGTACCGTTGATGAACCCGCATAAATATCGCGATTACAGCTGCTCTGATTTCGTCAATGACGATGCTTTTCGCCGTTGGGTGAAGGCATCCAATACCGACGAAGATCGGTTTTGGCAACAGGTTCTCAGCCTTTATCCCGCGCAAGCTGCTAACATCGACGAGGCACGCGAAGTCGTCTTGGCTATTCAAGATCATTTTGACGAAGAATTCACCGAAGAACAGATAGTGGACTCCTTCGCAGCCGTACAAGCAGGTATTGCTGCCGCTCCCGTTCAGCGCCCAATTGTCAAGCAGCGGCGGGTGTGGTGGTCCGTAGCAGCAACGGCATTATTGCTGGTTGGCTTGGCTAGTTGGCTACTCTGGAATTCAGCTACTACACCGTCACTGTTGGTTTACCAAACGGGTTTTGGAGAGCAAATAGAACAAGACTTACCCGATGGGTCACGCGTTACGCTCAATGCGAATTCTCGCTTGGAGTTTGCGGACAATTGGGAAAGTAGTAAGCAACGCGAAGTATGGCTCGAAGGAGAAGCCTATTTCGAAGTCGAGAATATGCGTAGCACGCAAGTAAAGTTCATCGTACACACACCTGTACTGGATGTGGAGGTGTACGGCACGCAGTTTAACGTCAATACACAGCACGGTCGTACTACCGTCGTACTGGAAGAAGGAGAAGTACAGGTGGCACTACGGCAGCAAGAAAAAATCAACTTGCGTCCGGGTGAACGCATCACGTACAACGAATCGACGCGTCAATTAGAACGCAAAACGATCAATACGCAGTTACTAACCAGTTGGAAGGACGGCTTACTACTCTTTGAGGCAACGCACCTGGAAGAAGTATTGAATCGTTTACAAGCTATTTACAACGTACGTTGGCAACTAGCGGACGAAGAACTGCTAGAACTGCCCATGCACGTGTCACTCCCGTCCGATAACTTGGAGGAGTGCCTGGAAACACTCGAATTATTATTGTCAACGGAAGAAGTAACCCTGACCAGAGAAGGATCGCTTATCCGTATTCGCTAGGACCACTAGTGATTTACTGACTTTTTTCAACTTGTATCATCATCAACAGCTGCCCGTTAGCAGCCATGTAATTGCTGTGTCCCTAATAAATAGTCTGCGCACTAATTATCCAAGATCACTTGGATACTGGTCACAAAAAAGATAGGATGTTATGAAAAAATATTTACCCCGTCTGGTCTGTTTGCTGCTACCGCTGGTGCTCATCACTCCCGTACGTGCTTCGGTTAGCCCGGTCAATGCAGTCGCGGACGCTATCGCTTACGTAGCAGATTCCCAAGACCCTGGTGACTCGGATACGGTACCGCTCACGGAGGTGCTAACGGATTTGGGTACCCAGTATAACACCGTGTTTTCGTATCGACTGGATTTGGTGGAAGACATCGAAGTCAAGTACGAATCCACTGCGGAGGAGAACCTAGATAGCCGCCTCCAACGACTACTGAAGGGTACGGGTTTGGCTTACCGCCGCTTTGCGGGCAATCGGATCGTCATTTATCAAAAAGCACGTGACCGCCGTACGGGGGAGCGTCAAGAGGCACTGCCTTCCAACCGAACGTCACCCAGTCCACAACAAATTAGCGGTCCTTTATTCGGCCAACGGGAGCAACGCGCACCAGTAGCGCCCGCCAAAGTAACTTTTGAAGTGCGCGGATACATAGTGGATGAAGAGCAAACGCCACTGATCGGTGCTTCCGTCACGTTAGAATCGGACCCCGCTACGGGAACCGTCACGGATGTAGACGGCTACTACAGCCTAGAAATTCCCGACGGCGATGCGACCTTAGTGTTCGCTTACCTCGGTTATCAAACCCAGAAAGCAGCCGTTAACAATCGCACCAAAATTGATGTGGTGCTGGCGTCGGACGTGCAAGCATTGGAGGAAGTGATTGTAGTGGGTTACGGTACGCAGCGGCGGGCCGATGTTATCGGGGCCGTTTCTTCTCTGAAGGGGGAAGACCTACCCGTGCAGTCCACGGCTAATTTTGATGCTGCGCTGCAAGGCATGGCGACGGGCGTTTCGGTCTTGTCGCAAAGCGGAAAGCCGGGTGCTCCCAGCACGATTAAAATTCGGGGTGCGAACTCCATTCAGTCCAGTACCGAGCCACTGTGGGTCATCGACGGGATGCCCGTATACAGCAGTCCGACCGGCCTGGGTTCGACGAACCTTAACCCCATGTCGCTCATCAACCCTAGTGATATTGAGAGTATTCAAATTCTCAAAGATGCGGCGGCGACCTCCATCTACGGATCGCGGGGTTCTAACGGGGTAATCATCGTGACGACCAAGACCGGGCGCGGCAGTGAGGGGCAGACCAGCGTCAACATCTCCAGCGGTATATCCGACTTGACCCGTACGCCGGAAGACGTCGGTTACGTCAATACTACCGAGTGGTTTCGGGTGATGGATCAGGCGTACCAGAATACTTTTGGTCGTAATTTTAAACTGAGCGATTACTACCAGTTTGCTCCACTAGCCTTCGACGAGATCACCCGTACCGAGATAGAAACGCAACGCATTGATACCGATTGGTACGATGAGGTGTTTCGGACGGGGTCCTTCCAAAATATTAAC
>JBCDIR010000587.1:0-2971 GCA_038748735.1 Bacteroidota bacterium
GGAAAAAATAGCTACTTCCGACTGGAACGAAGCGCAAGACGCGGGTCGCTCCCTCGCCGCTGGAACGGAGTGGTTGGTGCAGCGCCATCCCGAACACGCCGCACTCATCCGTGCCTTCTACGACCGCTGGGTCGAGATGCTCGGTGGACCGATCGCGGGAACTGTGACTATTCTGAAGGAATTATTCGCTAAAGATACGCATCCGATATATGCACTAACCAACTGGTCGGCGGAGACTTTCCCCATTGCGCAGGAGCGCTACGATTTTTTGAGTTGGTTCAAAGGAACGCTCGTTTCGGGTGCGGAAGGGATGCGCAAGCCCGACCCACGTTTTTTCCGCTTACTGACGAGTCGCTACGGTATTGACCTGGAAACCGCCATTTTTATCGACGACAGCTTGCGTAACGTCAAAGGCTCGGAAGCAGTTGGTATGCGGGCCTTGCACTTTACTTCCCCGGAGCAGTTGCGGAAGGATTTACAGACATTGAAATTGTTATAATTAAGTATAGCAATCAATTGGTCACAACTTCTTTGAGCGTGCTCATCGGATTGGCCAGTTGCTGGAGTGAAATGTCTCCTTGTTGGAATTCTTCCACGAGGTAGTTACCAAAATCTTTGATTGAGGCAGTATCTAGGGTGCCGCCCTTCTGGAAGTGCATTTTATAAAACTCGCCTACCGTAGCCGTGTACAAGCTGGCGATGGCCGCGCCGGACAAGCCACGCATGGGCGTACGAACGCCGGGGACCGCAGTAGCAGCAATACCGATTAGGCGCGTAGCAGCGCTACCGAGGGCCGAGTTGAGTAAGACTTGTGCCTGGTTTTCTTTAAATGGAACCTGATACAGTTGACATAACGAGCGAATCATAAATACCTGAGTAGCCGTGACACCAGCCGCCGAGAGTACCGAGAAAGGGACAAAGCCACTAGCCGCCGCTGCGAGGGTATAATTGCGAATTATTTTATTGGCGGCTTGTTCGTCGGGTAGCGCGATGTACTGAGTAGGAACTGGTGAGCTATCTTTGATCGTAGTAGACATATGGCAGAAAATTTTGGGATTCGTGATGCGTTCCCTTTTGCAACTGCTCTGCTGGCCTGGATGTTTGGTCTACCTAACGCCGCTTTTTATTGTTCTTATAATCCCGAAAAATAAACTCGCCCAAGCCCTGCAAGCTGCTGTAAAATGCTTTACCGTTATTCGCCTGGGTGAATTGCTCCACAAAGCTCACTAGGTAGGGATCGCGGGCGATCATAAAAGTAGTGATAGGAATGTTGAGTTTACGGCAACGCGCCGCTAGGTTTAGCGTGCGGTTAACGATTTTCTTATCCAGACCAAAGCTGTTTTTGTAGTACTTTTTGCCGCGTCTTAAGCAAGTCGGTTTACCGTCCGTAATCATAAAGATTTGCTTGTTCGGATTGCGACGACGACGTAGGATGTCCATAGCCAGTTCCAAGCCCGCTACGGTGTTCGTATGGTACGGTCCGACTTGTAAGTACGGCAGGTCTTTGATCTCAATGGGCCAGGCATCGTTACCGAACACAATGATGTCGAGCGTGTCCTTAGGGAAGCGTGTGGTAATGTACTCACTCAGCGCCATCGCCACTTTTTTGGCGGGTGTGATGCGGTCTTCCCCGTAAAGGATCATCGAGTGCGAAATGTCGATCATCAGTACGGTGCTCATCTGACTTTGGTAGTAAGTTTCGCGCACTTCGAGATCATCGTGCGTGAGGCGGAAGTCGTCGATGCCGTGGTTGATCTGGGCGTTACGAAGGCTTTCGCTGACGGCCAGGTGGTCCAGCTTATCACCGAATTCGTAGGGGCGCAATTCGGAGGTTGGCTCGTCTCCACCTCCGGCGTAGCGGGTATTGTGGTTACCGCGTTTGGTCTTTTTGAGATCGCCAAAGATGTCGGTCAGTGCTTTCTTGCGTAGCTCCATTTCCATCTTAGCCGAGGGTACAAAGTTGGGGTTCTGTGCATCCTGCTGCTGAATGTAGCCCTTGTCGATGAGATCTTGGATGAAATCGGCCATACCGTAGTCGTCGTCGGTTAGGTTGTACTCTTTGTCCAACTGCGTCATCCACGCTAGGGCCTCGGACACATCGCCCGACGTATGTACGAGTACCTCCTGAAAAATCTTCAGCAGCCGCTCAAAAGGGTCTCCATCCTGGGGACCGGGTACGTATTCCTGAAATCGCCATCCGATCATGCACTCATCAATTTGACCATAAAACGCTCGAAGCGTCTCTTTGGTTTAGTATTTGTTTTAACGACTGCTCAACCAAAATAGAATTTCATTCTCGCTCTAATTGCTGTTTCGTTTCCACCAATTCCCGAATGGGAACATCGTCAATTAGTACGTCTTTCAGCACCGCGTCTCCCTGACTCACACTGACCAAAGCGTAGGCCACCTGGTCCTCATCCCAGCGCGATTCTCGGTAGAGCACCTCCGCATCGTAGGCTTTGGATTCTTCCATATAGTAGCGCTCAAAAGGGTAACGAATGGTCATTTTGTCGTCGTAGATATTCCGAACACGGACCTTCAGGTAACCTTTAGTGTCCGTTGGGGCCGTCTTCGTTACTTGGGCAATTTCAGCAAAGCCAGTCGAATCCGTGGCCAACGTAGCGTATACAGACTCGCCTACCGTCCAACTTTCGTCCGCAGGCACTGCCACCCTATTTTGTCGAAAACTGAGCGTAATGTACTTCCCCCGAAACGGGTCATACGGATCAATCGGCGCCGTTCGGAAGCGGTACTCTGTTCCCGTGGTGAGTACATTTTCTTGCTGCCAAATCATCTGCGCCGGAACGTATAACTGTACTAACGCGACGAGGACGAACGCCCCCAGCCATAATTTTTTATGCTTCATCTAACTTTCTTTTTTGCAAAGTCCAATAATTCGCACCAAAAAATCCGCAACCCACGAGCACGAACAACAGTCCACGCAGCACAAAGCTCAAATCCGTATCAAAAA
>JBCDIR010000588.1:0-2968 GCA_038748735.1 Bacteroidota bacterium
CCATCTGGAACACTACGCAGACCACGATGAGGAGTCCGTGAACATGCTTTTAGCGGCCGTCAAAGATTATGCCGATCAAGAACTGTACCCCGTCTTTCGGGAGATGGATGAGGAACCCGTTCGTTACGAAGACGGTAAGGTACTCGTACATCCAAAGTTAGGCGATATTTTGCGTAAGGGCTGTGAAATGGGACTCGTTGGCGGTAATTTCCACTACGAAGACGGCGGTATGCAACTGCCGAGTACGGTTGGTAATGCGGCCTACTTTATCTTGGATGCAGCCAATAACAACGTAGGCGGCTACTTGGGCCTTACCGGAGGGGCAGCTGAGCTGATCGTTGAATTCGGTAGTGACGAACTGAAGCAGACCTACGTCCCCAAAATGCTCGACGGCAGTTGGGGCGGTACCATGTGCTTGACCGAGCCACAGGCGGGCAGTTCCCTGTCCGATATTACGACTACGGCCTACCCGCAGGAGGATGGCACGTACCAAATCAAAGGACAAAAGATCTTCATTTCGGCGGGCGATCACCAGCACGTTGACAATATCGTTCACCTGCTCTTGGCACGCATCGAGGGGGCACCGGCGGGTACCAAAGGCATCTCCTTATTTGTGGTACCTAAGCAGCGCATTACGGACAGTGGGTTGGAAAACAACGACGTCGTCACGGCGGGTGACTTCCAGAAAATGGGCCAGAAAGGTTACGCCACTACCCACTTGGTATTTGGTGAAAACGACAATTGCACGGGCTACCTCGTTGGTCAAGCTCACCAGGGGCTTCGCTACATGTTCCTGATGATGAACGGCGCACGGATCGGGGTCGGTCGTGGTGCAGTGGCCATTGCGAGTGCCGCATATCACGCCTCTTTGCAGTACGCCAAGGAGCGTCCGCAGGGGCGGCGAATCCAAAGCAGTGGTCGCAAAGACGTCAATCAAGGTCAGTCGCTCATCGTTGAGCACGCCGATGTACGTCGGATGCTATTGTTACAGAAAGCGATCTACGAAGGGGGACTCAGCCTCACGTTCGAGACCTCTAACTATCTCGACCGCTCCCTCCACGCGGCTACCGAAGAAGAACGCCAACGCAATAAGCTATTACTCGAAATTTTAACCCCTATCGTTAAGACTTTTCCCTCGGAGAAAGGGCGCGAAGCGGTGGATAACGGCCTACAAGTGTTGGGTGGCTACGGCTTCTGTTCCGATTTTGTGTTGCAACAATACTACCGCGACATCCGCATCTTTGCCATCTACGAAGGTACGACGGGTATCCAGTCACAGGATCTACTGGGGCGTAAGATCACGATGATGAATGGCCAAGCCATGCAGTTGCTGGCCGAAGAGATGCAAGCGAGCATCAGTGCCGCGATGACCCACCAAGTATTGCAACCCTACGCGAAGAAACTGGGTAAGCACATGGCCCAAACGCAGGAAGTACTGGCGCATTTACTGCCGTTTGCGCAGGCGGGTAACTTCGAGCGATTCCTAGCGGATGCTAATCTCTTTATGGAGTTCTTCAGCACGCTAGTGGTCGGTTGGCAGTGGTTGAAATTAGCCACTAAAGCCAAAGAAATACAGCTAACGGGTGCGGGTAACTACAAGGAGGAATTCTTGGAGAGCACCCTCCACACCATGCGTTTTTACTTCACTTACGAGCTACCCCGCATGAACAGCCTAGCCGAAATTCTTCAGAATGAGGAAGAGCTGACGCTGATCAAAGAGCAAGAAGTGATGGTTTAAGCCATCTGACTAACTTTCAGGGTGTACTTAATCCCGAATTTTCGTGTTGACGAAAATTCGGGATTTTTAGTTTCAATCTAGACCAATAATGTCGTCAGCCTATTGCTTGATGAACGACTGCGTTTGGTACAAACGACCATTGCTCAGCGAAAGCTGGTAGGTCCCCGCGGGTAATTGACTGACGTCCGTGAGTTGCTGTAAGTCGTCTGTGCTTTTGGTGAGTACCTCTTGGTGGACTACCTTCCCCGCCGCGTCACTAATTTGCAGTGTCAACTGGCCCCGCCAGATGGTGGAAAAGTTGTAGTTAAGTTGATTTTCGACGGGGTTAGGAAATAGGGTCAACTGCCCAAAGCGGTAATGACGTTCCTCCGTGTTCACCATCATCTGGTTTTCGTACGCGCCGATGTCCGGTTCGCCCACGCGGGGGTTGCCGAGTAAGTCGGTTGGTGGTGCGCCGTCGGCGATGCCTTGGTCGACGCAGGGACTTTCGTTCATCAATTGGTAATTGAAATCGCTGGGATCGACGAATTGTGGTCCAACATCGTTTAGGTCATTCGGGCCGGTGAGGATCATTTCCATACTAGTATTGGCACTCAGATTGCCACCATTAGAAACGAAGACGGGATCACCCGCTTCGATGACGTAATTGTTGCCATCTCCTTCTGGATTGGCAAAAATGGTGTTTTGCACCGTGAGCGTAGAAGTGCTCAACTCTCCAAATTTCCAGTTGGCTATTCCCGCGCCCAGCGAAGCGGTATTTTCAATAATGGTCGAATTGATAATATTAAATACAGCAGCGATACTGTCGTTGGTATTAAAGGAGATACCGCCACCGACGCCGTCATCGTCGAGGGGAAGGTTCAAGTCAAGGAGTACGTTCTCCAGATTAGCGTTGGCGTTGGTGATGTTGATACCACCGGCTTGTCGCAACGCAAAGTTGGCGGTGATGCTCACCTGCTCCAAATTGAGTACCGGAAGCGTTAACCCTTCCGAGGCGGCGTTGTCCCCGTTCATACCGATGGCCCCACCAAATTCGCCTTCGTTACTGATAAAAGTGGAGTTTTTGACGGTAATAATATTTTCATCATTCTGACTGAACAGCGCCCCGCCCGTACCATTGCAGGTATTGCTCTCGAAGGTAGTATTCGTAATATTGGTGATGGCACCAAAGGCGTTACTAATGGCTCCACCCACGTTGTCGGCTTGGTTACTCCTAAAGGTACAAGCGTC
>JBCDIR010000589.1:0-2963 GCA_038748735.1 Bacteroidota bacterium
AAAATCTCGTGCAAATTTTCCTTAATTTTGCGCGCTGAAAGCCATTTCGTACCAGCGACAAGAACTTCATCATGAAACCTTCCATCCCCAAAGGCACCCGCGACTTCCTCCCCCAAGAAGTCAACCGCCGCAATTTTATCTTCGATACCATTCGTCAAGTGTTCGTGCGCTACGGCTACCAGTCGATTGAGACGCCCGTGATGGAGAGCCTCAGTACGCTGACGGGTAAGTACGGAGAGGAAGGTGATCGACTACTATTTAAGGTGTTGAACAATGGCGATTTCCTCAAAAAAGCCAACGCGGAGGCATTAGCAACTAAGGACTCTAACCAGCTCATCCCCTCTATTTCTAAGCGGGGGTTGCGTTATGACCTGACCGTCCCCTTCGCGCGCTACGTCGTCATGCACCAAAACGACTTGGCTTTCCCCTTCAAGCGCTACGCCATCCAACCCGTCTGGCGGGCCGACCGGCCGCAGAAAGGACGTTACCAAGAGTTTTACCAGTGTGACGTGGACGTCGTAGGCTCTGACTCGCTCAGCTACGAGGCGGAATTGGTGCAAATTTACGATACCGTTTTTGACCAACTGGGGATCAAAACGGTCATTCGTATCAATAACCGCAAAGTCCTGATGGGCATCGCCGAAGTAGCGGGCATTGCGGAGCAAATGACGGATATGACCGTGGCCATCGACAAGCTGGGCAAGATTGGTATGGAGGGCGTACGTCAGGAACTGAGCAGCCGCAGCATTGGTGAATCAGCCATTGCGACGATCGAAAAAATCCTCGGCATTACGGAACTCGACGAGTTGCGCCAAGCACTGGCCACCAGTGAAACCGGATTGGCGGGTATCGAAGAAATCAGTACCGTTTTTGCGTATTTGGACGGTTACACCGTAAACAATGATCTCCGCTTTGACATCACCCTGGCCCGTGGTCTCAATTACTACACCGGTTGTATTTTTGAAGTTAACGTAGATACCGACGCACATCCCGGCGTGAAGATGGGTAGCATCGGCGGCGGCGGTCGCTACGCAGATTTGACCAGCGTGTTTGGCATGAAAAATATGCCCGGAGTGGGTATTTCCTTCGGTGCGGAACGCATCTACGACGTGCTGGCCGAACTGGACGCTTTCCCGGAGCAGGACGCCGCTGCCCTGCAAGTCCTGTTCATCGCTTTTGACGCAGCGAGTCACCGCTACGCTTTTCGTGCCTTGACGGAATTGCGACAAGCGGGCCTCAACGCAGACCTCTACCCGGAGCCTGCCAAGTTCAAAAAGCAGATGAAATACGCTAATGATCGGCAGGTACCTTACACAATTCTAGTGGGCGAAGATGAGGTGTCTTCGGGTAAACTAACGCTCAAAAATATGGCTAGTGGGGAGCAGTCTAGTAGGAGTGTTGCGGAAATCGTTCAGCAACTAGGTAGCTAAATATTGATAGCAGATTTTTCAGAATGTAGCACCCTAAATCGCAAAAGTGAAAGTCCTGAACATCCACCAGCGAACGATTGATCAACCCATCGAAAAAGTAGCGGCCTTATTCAAAACATTGGCTACTGAAAATGATAACATTTGGCCCTGGGAAAAGTGGCCCAAAATGAAATTCAGTACCGGAATTAAAATTGGAGCACAAGGTGGACACGGCCCCATCAGATACGCCGTTGAGCAGTATGATCCCGCAAAAATCATTCAATTTCGATTTTCAAAACCCACCGGATTCACCGGAACGCACGCTTTTGAGCTGGAGCAAATCACCAGCGGTCAAACGCAAATCAAGCATACTATTCGTATGAATACTTCCGGTAAAAGTACTTTGTTGTGGGTGTTCGGCATTCGCTCCCTGCACGATGCACTCATGGAAGATGGGTTGGACAAACTCGAAAATAATTTTTTAGCCGTTAAGAAGAAGACGGAGTGGAATTTTTGGGTGAAATTTTTGAGAAAACAGCTGGCGAAAAACAGTAAATAAAGGCCATCATAGCCGCCACTAATCCGTCGCTGATATTATACGCTGAGGGATAATTTTCGGAAGCAGCGTTGAACCTATTCCACGGCGAGGACTTTAGTGTGTATGAAGATTCAACGCATCGCTCGGGAGGACATTGACAAAACCAAGTGGAACAGTTGCGTCCACTACGCTACCAATGGCAACATCTTTGGCTACCTCTGGTACTTGGACGCGATGTCGCGGGACTGGGAAGCGCTGGTAGAAGGTGACTACGAGTCGGTGCTACCGCTGCCGCGTAAGGATTTATCGTGGGGGGAAGAAGGGCTACAACAGCCGCCGTTGGTACGCGAACTGGCCATCTACAGCATTCACCCGCCAGCCAATAAGCGCACCGCTGCCTTCTGGGAAGCCGTACCCGCAAAATACCGCTACGTAGCCTTAGAGATGGACGCGTTTAGCTTACCAAAGGCTAGTAATTGGCAGGTAGCCGAGCGCAAAAACTACTTTTTACCACTGTCCGAAACGTACGAACTACTCCGCGAACGTTACAGCCAGTCCCTCATCGACCAACTACGGGCCACACCGCAGGATGATCTCTTTCCCGCCTCCAACCTCAAACCGGAACGCTTAGCGCAACTCTACCGCTCGGCCAATCGACATTTGTCAGAACCAGAATTTCATGGTTTGCAGCGTATCATGTACAACGCGCTACACCGCGGCTGGGGTTTTGCGTCGGGTATCATGAACCGGGAGCAGGAGGTACTGGCCGCCGACTTCTTCCTCTTCAGTCACGGGCGCGTGATGAGCCTCTGCCCCTTTGAGACCAAAGCCGGTAACGACCTTAATGCGCAAGCCTATTTATACGACTTAATGATTCGCCAACAGGCCGCCAAACCCCAGGCACTGGATTTTAACTGTGTCAACGATCAGCGCAACGAGCTAGCCAAGCAGTTCGGCCCTACCTTGACCGCAAAACGACTGTCAACACATAAATATCGTGCACGACCTTTTAGTCA
>JBCDIR010000590.1:0-2953 GCA_038748735.1 Bacteroidota bacterium
AATGTAATGAATAAATTATTCCACCCTCGTGCAGTTGCCATTGTTAGAATACTATTTGGAATCAACTTTGTCATCAATGGGCTGAATCCTTTTGTTGGTATCTACGAATTACCACCACCTTCGCCCGCTGCGGAATCATTAGCGAGTGCTTTGATCGCATCCGGTTATCTATTCACTATTGTGAAGATCGTTGAGATAGCTGTCGGTGTTCTCTTGTTAGTGAATCGGTTTGTACCGTTGGCATTGATCCTCATTTTTCCTATTTCACTAAACATTTTCCTATTCGATACGATCCTAGAACCAGCTGCTGCTCCGCTTGGAATAGCAGTCTTGCTTTTTAATGTTTATCTATGCACAGCTTATTTGAAATATTACCGACCATTTCTGGTTGCTAAGGCCCCACTAGCAGGTAGTGGAGCCGCATAAGGCTAACGGTTAGACGCAAAAAAAGAAAGCGCCACCGAAGCAGCGCCTTCCAAAGATTCGCGTAAAAAATTCTTTGTTCTTTATTATTGACCTGGTCTCGGCTGAGCCGAGAGCCAGGAGGTAACGATTTTTTATCTTCAGTTCCTTGTTTAGCTCATAATTACCCTGATTTAGATCAGTGTAATCACTTTACTAAAAAAGGAACAAAAAAATCGAGGGTTTCCAAATCGTGGTAGTAACCGTAGCTAATTGGTTACGGTTGTGTTACTTACTGCACCGCAAACCGCAACGTTTGCTCCCCCAACTCGTCGCGCCAGCGCAGCAGATAGGTGCCACTGCTAAACTGCGGGAGCGGAATGCGGGTATCTACGTGCCCACTCGTTAGGGACTGGGTGCCGCGGGCCAAGCTTTGTCCCGTCAAAGACAGCACCTCCCAGTGTGCCAATCCTTCGGCTACCGCTGTGGTACGCAGGTTTAACTGACCGTTCAAGACGGGATTTGGGTAAACTTTTACGCGTTGGTCGTGGGCAGGAGCGGATGGGCTAGCGGCGGCGGGAAGGTTCTCCGTTTGGCAATCTTCGCCCTCGTAGATACGGACGTTGCGAAACCACGCGTTCCCGTTGCGTAAACCGCTATCGTGGTCCGCTACGAAGAAGAGGCGGTCGGCCACTCCTGTGTAGTACTCGCCTACGGGCAGGGCGTAGGTTTGCCACTGTCCGTTGCCGGCATAGTTGTCAAACGCATTGATACCCCAGGCTTGGTAACCGTGTACTTTGAAAGTATAGCCGAAAGAAATATTCGCATTATTATCAAAGCCGATGCCGTGGATTTCCCCCTCCCGCGTCGATTTAAAATCGAAAGCTAGCATCGTGCTAGGCGTAATTTCATAGTCGACATCAATCGACTTCCAAGCGTTATTCGCTAGGTAGACGGTCTGTCCGCCGTCCTGGACGGCCACTTGTCCCGCATCCTGATTGACGCCGTAAGACGCCAGGGTATAGTCATTGAAGTTGATGCTGGTACAGTCTTCTCCGCCGTTTTGGTACGGTAGGCAAAAGGAGGTTTCCTCCGAAGCGGGGAAGCTGCCACCCTGCGCTAATACTTGCCCAGCGGCATCGACGAGGCTGTAGCTACCTTGCCCGTAGGCGCAACAAAGACCGTCGTTTTCTACGTCTTGGATGCGGAAGGTGTAACAGGCTTGCGGCAAGCAGAAAGTGTCTTGTACCAGCTGGTTGGCCAGCGATTTGGGGTACGGCCCCCCCTGGGCTACGACGGCACCCGTGGCACTGCGCAGCGTCCAAGTGGTTTCTTTGGGGTAGGTATCCAGGCGGAGGCGAAAGAACACTTCTTCCTCCACACAGGTGGCCGTTACTGGCGGGTCACCACCACCGTTGTTGCCATCTCCACCGGTATGGCAAGTCGTTAGACAATTGGCATTAGCCACGCGGTTACGCATCAGATTGCCGGGTTGAGTGCCCAAACCAAGACTCAGGTTAATGCCCACGTTGGACAGGTGACAGTATGACATGATCGTGCCACCGCCCGCGGGCGAACCAGGAACACTACAACTCCCCTCGGTATAACCCGGGCAACCGTCCAGCGCCGTGCTATTGCCGTTCCAGACGCAAGCGTGCGTGTGTTGCGAACCCAGCAGGTGCCCTAATTCGTGCGCTACGACCATGACGGACCAGGAGTAAGTAGGTACTTGACTGAAATTGCTACTAATCCCCGAGTAGCTCATCTTGGCCATGTTGTACGGATGGCACAGGCCATTGACCACGGCAATGCCACCACTGGCTTGGTAAGACAGCAGTTGCGCCAAATCCCCGTTGAAGGATGTACGGATGTTCTGAAAATCCGTCAGCATTTGTCCGCTGTTTGTACCGTTGTACGGACTGGGCGTATTCCAAACGTAGATTTCCGAAATGCTCAGCTTAATTTGCTCGCTGGCGTAGATGGCGGCCACTTGGTTGAAAAGACCTTCCACGTACTGCACGGTAGCCTGAGTGCTGCCCTTATCTTGGTAGATGTCGTAGTTGACTTCGAAGTAGACTTTTACACAATTATTGAGGCTCCGTCCGGTGCTTTCCGGCTCGCTCAGTTCTTCGCGGGAGTAGCTTTCGCCAGTATCCGGCGTACTGCACAGAAAGGGCTGTTCCTGAAATACTTTGTGGTCGGGATAAAAAATATACTCGTTCGGAGCGGCCGTCTTGTCAGTATGGGCCAGCGAACCCAACACCCAGTTTCCGCCCAGCGCGCTACTGCTTACGAGTCCCATCACCTCGCCGTCCAGCAAACTGATGGCAACCATTGATTGTGGGTCGCCCTGGATGTGGCCCCGGTAGTGTACGGCGTGGTCCACTTGTACGGGACTATCCGTGGCACTTTCGAGGACAGTAGGAACGGCGGGGTTTACTTTTTCTAGGAGGAGCACCATCGTTTCTTCGGCGCTCTTGGGTAGTGGTAATTGTAATTGCGCCGGAGCGGTATACCGGAGGGTGGAAAAGTCTTCTTCTTTCAACGTCAG
>JBCDIR010000591.1:0-2950 GCA_038748735.1 Bacteroidota bacterium
AGCGGATGCCGGAGCTCGACGCCTGGGACAAACACAGCCCTTACATCCTGCCGGGTTTCGTGGACGCCCACGTCCACATCGAAAGTTCGATGTTGTTGCCGGTGGAGTTCGCTAAGCTGGCGGTGATTCACGGGACGGTAGCGACGGTCTCCGACCCGCACGAGATCGCCAACGTCCTGGGGATGGAGGGCGTCGAGTACATGCTGGAGAACGCCCGGCATACGCCGCTGAGCATCAACTTCGGCGCGCCGAGCTGCGTGCCGGCGACGTCCTTCGAAACCGCCGGGGCCACCCTCGGCGTCGCCGAGGTCACCGCCCTCCTCGACCGGCCGGACATCCACTACCTCAGCGAAGTGATGAATTACCCCGGCGTCCTCAACGGCGATGCGAACCTCCTGGCCATGATCGCCGCGGCGAAAGCCCGCGGCAAGCAAGTCGACGGCCACGCCCCCGGCCTGCGGGGCGAGCAAGCCGCCGCCTACGCCGCCGCCGGCATCACCACCGACCACGAGTGCTTCACCGAAGCCGAAGCCCGCGATAAACTCGCGGCCGGCATGCACGTCCTGATCCGCGAAGGATCGGCGGCCAAAAACTACGCCGCCCTCCATACCCTAATCGACGAGTTCCCCGACCGGCTGATGTTCTGTACTGACGACAGCCACCCGGACGACCTCATGGCTCGACACGTCAACTACCACGTCAGCCGTGCCCTCCGCGATGGGCACGACCTCTACGACGTCCTCCGCATCGCCTGCCGCAACCCCGTCGAACACTACGGGCTGGACGTTGGTCAGCTGCGGGTCGGCGACCGCGCCGACCTGATCGTCGTCGACGACCTCCGCTTCGTCGGCGGCGTCCGCGCCACCTACATCAAAGGACAGCTGGTGGCTGAAGCCGGCCACCACAACCTACCCGACTACCGTCCCGAACCGATCAACCGGTTCAATTGCAAGCCCACACGGCCGGAGGACTTTGCCGTCGCTCCCGGCCCAACGAGTGCAAAACTCCGGGTGATCGAGGTCTACGACGGCGAGTTGGTCACCGGCCGCAAGCTCATGGAGTCTGCCCTGGATCAGGATGGTATCCCCGTCGCCGCGCCGGAACGCGATCTGCTGAAAATAGCCGTCATTAATCGTTATGAGGACGCACCGCCAGCAGTGGGCTTCGTAACTGGTATGAAGCTCCAGCGCGGAGCAATTGCCTCCTCGGTGGCGCACGACAGTCACAACATCGTCGTGGTCGGAGTTGACGACGAGGCCATCTGCCGGGTAGCCAACGCCGTGATTGCGGCGCGGGGCGGGATTGCCGCTGGCCGCGATGAATACCTCGAAGTTCTCCCCTTACCCATTGCTGGTATCATGACCAATGAGCGTGGCCCCAAAGTAGCCGCCCGCTACAGCGAAATCAGTGGCTTCGCCAAACGTAAACTCCGCTGCGGGCTAGAAGCACCCTTTATGACCTTATCCTTCTTAGCCTTACTCGTGATTCCAGAACTTAAACTTAGTGATCGGGGCCTATTTGACGGTGGGCGGTTTGAGTTTGTGGACTTGTGGGTTTGAGAACTAAGACAGCTCGTTGGCTGCGCCATTCCTGGACATAAGACCAAGGACAGCGCGTTTTTGCTGCGCAAAACCTTGTAGGACATAGGATAACACTCATTGTGCCAGAGCTAAGACCACTCGCTGGCTACGCCATCTCGTAGGAAGGATGCCCAAAGCGACTTGTGAGCTCCTAGTAATGGGTACGCGTGCGATTAAGCATTCGATTGGCTTTTCTATTCCTACGGGCGTACTCGTTTAATCTGCGCATCCTTCCTACGCGGCTCCGCACTGGCGGAGACAAGCAATCCTGGCTCTACTCACAAGTCCCATTCGAACAACAACAAAGCCTCCTCATCATCCGGCCACTTCGTCAGTCCTATTTCTTTGAAATCCAGTTTTTTTAGCAGCCCAATAGAAGCTACATTTTCTGGGGAGGTGATCGCACAGCAGGACTTCACCCCGAAGTGCTCAATTCCATATGTCATACTACCACTGGCAGCTTCGAATCCGTATCCTTTCCCGATGTATTCCGGTAGAAGAGCGAAACCTAAATCAGGGATGTCTAAGAAGTCGCGTTGATAAAAACCACAATTGCCAATGGTTTCCCCGTTAGACTTGAGGGTTACTTTCCAGCTTACGATTCCTTCTTGTTCCATAGCGGGCAGGATTCTATTCTCAATGTAAGCCTCTGCATCCGCTAGCGTATTGACGCCACGGTCACCAATAAATTCAAGCCACCTTGGGCTATTGAGTAACGCTAGAATGAAAGGAGCATCAGCTAGCGTTATGGGGCTCAGGTGGAGGCGCTCAGTGGAGAAAGTGTGCATGGTCATTTAAATAGGTCTATTAATACAAAGAACGCGCTTTTGGAATTAAGACCTAGGACGACGCGCTTTTGCTGCGCAAAATCTTGTAGGATATAGGACGGTACTCAGTAATTCAGCGCCAAGACTCCCTGCTGACTAAGCCATCTCGTTGGAAGTTTTATACAATAAACGCACGATCTAAACGCTGCTTAATGCTTGCCACGCTCAAAGGATAAAATGCTATAATCTGTTCTTATTTAGCAAAGTCATTACATACTGGTTTTTAAAAAGACCAAAACCCACGACTTTCCTGAATTGGAATACACCTATATATAGCACCTTCACCAATAACGTAATCAATGTAGTACAAGTAGTCTTCTTTTAAACTATTTCCACGTATCATTCCTTCTATCTCCCGTACTAGCTTTGCCTTGTATGGTAAGATTCCTTGGTCGATATATAAGATGTTAAAGCCCTTTTGACCACTAACATTATACATCAAAATATTAAACCGTCCTTTTCCTTCAATCTCACTACAAACGCTAAGAAGATTATTTAAAACAACATTTTTTTCTTCAACTGCTCCAACAGGCTCAAATAAGG
>JBCDIR010000592.1:0-2944 GCA_038748735.1 Bacteroidota bacterium
GGTAAGAAAGGAACGGAGGTCAACATTGGGGTTAAGCGCGGTCAGCAGGAAGAGCTGCTCGAATTCACCATCACCCGCGATGCAATACCCGTTCACAGCGTGGATGCGGCCATGATGCTGGACGAAAAAACGGGCTTTATCAAGGTCAACCGCTTTAGCGCTACGACCTATGAGGAATTCATCACAGCCCTCAAACCGATGGTCGAGGAACAAGGTATGAAGGACCTCGTCATTGATCTCCGCCAGAATTCGGGGGGCTACTTGACGCAGGCGACCAATATGTTGAGTCAGTTGTTCACAGAACGCGGCAAATTGCTGGTCTACACCGAAGGTCGTACCGTGAAACGCACCGAATACAACACCAATGGCCGGGCCATTTACAATATCGGCGAAGTAATAATTTTGATTGACGAAGGTTCGGCTTCCGCCAGCGAAATTTTAGCCGGAGCTATCCAGGACCACGATCGTGGTGTGCTCATCGGGCGGCGTTCTTTCGGTAAGGGGTTGGTCCAAGAGCAGTATCCGCTGCGCGACGAGTCGGCGCTGCGGCTGACGATAGCGCGCTACTATACGCCTTCTGGTCGTTGTATTCAAAAGGACTATTCCGATAGCGAAACTGACTACAATCACGATACACAAGACCGCTTTCTGAACGGAGAACTATCGGATGAAAATGCCATCGAAATTGCCGATTCTACTCGTTTCTACACCAGTAATGGTCACGTAGTTTACGGCGGCGGCGGCGTTACGCCGGACATTTTTGTGCCGCTGGATACTTTCCAACTGCGCGAGGATTACCTGCGCTGGCGACAGTACGCGGCGGGTTACGTCTTCCGCTTCGCCGAGCAGTACGCAGCCGATCTGTCTGATTTGACCAGGGAGAATTTTAACGCCAGTTTCCGTCTTTCCAACGATCGCTACAACGACTTTTTAGCTTACGGCAAAGAACAAGGAGAAGACAGTGCTCCGCCCACGAACGCACAAGTGAAGGCCAATCTGAAGCGATTCATCAAAGCGCGTCTGGCCCGGCAGTTGTTCGGTCAGGAGGGCTTTTTCCAGGTTTGGAACGAAGAAGATGACATGGTGCAGGAAGCACTACGCATCCTGCAAACGACGGATCCACTGGCCACCGCGCGCGAGGAGGAGTAGCGGTAACGTGCTGTTCGTCAAACCCATTATTTGAGTTCGACAAAGCAACTGCTCTGTGTTGAGTGCCTTTCGAAATGTCGCGGATACAGGAAAAAATCTCTGTGCCACTCGGCGTTTTCTTCGTGCGCTCTGTGTAACCCGAAGTAGTATAGCGACAAAACGAAATGCACCCTCTGCGTTCTCCGTACAACCGCCTTCAGCAGACAGCAAGCCCATACTAACCCGCCGTTATGCACAAAAAGCACTCTTGCTCTACGCCTGACCCAACTGGTGTAAGCGTACGAAATGGCTCCGCAATGCTCCAAAAAAGGTCGTGTGCTGGTGGTAAGGAAGCTGGTATTCTTGCGTCGTTGCGCGAACTATTTTTGACAAATGGCGGTAGTGAACGTGACAGATATTGGGGAATAAGTGGTGTTCAATTTGAAAATTGAGACCACCGATAAACCACGAAAATAAGGCATTGGTATTGGCAAAATTCGCCGTCGTCTTGACTTGGTGGATCGCCCAGTTATTTTCCATATTACCATCCTCACCCGCTACAAAGAAGTCCGTTTCTTCGATAATGTGTGCCGACTGAAAGATCAGTGCTAGGATAATGCCACAGATGAAGTGCATCATCAGGAAACCGATCAATACTTGCCCCAGGCTGAGGTCTAAAAGGTAAGTGGGCAGACCGATTGTCAGCAGTACGTACCAAGTTTTGTGAAACAACATTTGCGCCAAAGCGGAACCAAACGTTAGCCCTTCTCCTTTGAGTAAGCCCGCTTTTTTAAAGCTGAAAACTTGCTTGAAATCTTTGATTAAAAAGCGATTCAAACTCATCAGGCAGTAGAAAAACGGAGCGTAGAACGCCTGGAAGCGGTAGATGAAACGGTGCTGCTGCTCCGGTGAAAAGCGCATCACTTCGTTATCCGTATCCTCGTCGAAGCCGTGGATGTTGGTGTAAGAATGGTGTAGGACATTATGCTGAATCTTCCACATGCCGTGAAAGGAACCCATAAAATTGATGATAAAACCTACGGCTTTATTCACCCAACGGTCCTTAGAATATGCCCCGTGATTGGCGTCGTGCATCACGCACAGACCGATGCCCGCCATACCCAAGCCCATCAAGGCCCACATAGCCATTGCGGACCAAAAAGTGGCAAAAAGACCCGTAATCATTAGTATAAAAGGAATAAAGTACAAACTGACCATGAAGGTAGTCTTGAACACCATATTCCAATTGGCCTTTTTCGACAATTGGTTGTCCCGAAAATATTGGTCAACCCGCTGGTTGAGTACGCGGAAAAAATCGGGCTGATTTGCCTTGTTGAAACGAGGCTTCACCGCGTCTGTTTGTTGATACATAGCTGCTATTTTAACGGACCACACCTCTACCTCCACCTCTTCAATAGTACTATTGTACCGCAGAACTCAAATGCTATACATACCTCACTTTGGGCCGGAAGAAAAGTTAAGATGATGTCTTAAAAGTTTCCAAGTTAGTGATTTTCGGCAGTAATTCACCCGTGGTCGTATTTTTGCCGGTCAGTTAACCGTAATTTATCATTTGATACTGCTGCCAATCTACGACTCTTTCGAGGGAAAGAGTATATTTGTTAACTCATAATCAGCGTTTTAGGTGTTTAGCACTTGGGTTGATTCAGCCAGCCGTAATCTTTTAACTAAATACGCGGAGTGTGCTACAAATTAGTGGCATTGTAATACGTAGGGCGTAGACATAATGCGTACCTAACGGCACGCTTGACTACCGCCAGTTGTGCTTTTTACTAATAAGCTGTCCCTACGGGAC
>JBCDIR010000593.1:0-2943 GCA_038748735.1 Bacteroidota bacterium
ACGTTTCACTTGAATGAGCGCTGGTACTTCCGTCAAGAGTTGCTGTTCCGTCAAAACGGGGAGTATATCTTACCCGCTTTCTATCCGCAGATCGAATACGGTGCCATACGGCTGGACCACGTGGAGCTACCTTTGTCCATTGAACGACGACTGGTGCTGAGACGCCGGGCCGTTGACCGTATGGTGTCGTTGGGCTTGGGAGTAGCTTACACGCGTCTGTTGCGGGCTGAAATCGCCGATGCTGAAGGGCGAGACGTAACGGAATCGGTGATTTACGAGGAGCGGGACAACTGGTTGTTACAAACTACTATTGGTTATTCCTTCACCCGGAGATTTGGGATAGGCTTGCGGCTGAGCTGGCCCGTGTTTACGCAGGGGTTGGGTACCACCGCTGCGGTACGCTTGCAGTACGTGTGGTAGTAATTTCTAAAGGGCAAACGCATCAAAACGCATTGCCCTAATAACAAGACGGCCCGGCTTAGCGATGCGTAGCTGTGCCCCCAACAGGGGCAGACGCATCCCGAAGGGGGCGGCCGAGCGAACAGCGAGCTGCGGAGCGTAGCGCCCGCGCCTTAGCGTGGGAAGCCCCAAACAATCATCCCAAACTAAAGATCCACTGTGTAAAATACGCCACGGCTATCCCCAGGTAGTTGCCGACGGCCAGTCCGAGTAGGCTGAGGGCGATGCCCGGTGCGAGCAAGCGCTGATTGGGAATAGTAGTAGTGATCTGGGCAATGAAGACCGGACCGTAAAAAGCCGCCGTAGAACTGACCATCACCATATCGCGGTCAATTTTGAACAACCACGCTAACAACCAGTGGAGCAGAATGGAACTCACCAGGGCGAAAATAGAAAAGGCTAAGAGCGGCAGTCCCTTGCTGAAGAGTTCGGCAAAATTGGCCAGTAGCCCCAGCGCCACGCAAAAGATCAGCAGAAAATATTCTCCCTGTGGATAGGTGTTGGGCAGCGCATTGATGCGGGGTAGGAGCGACAGGGCCAAGCTGAAAGTGGTGAGAAGTAAAACGAGCAGGGTGGTATCCTTATCCGCGATGCCCCCGCGGACGGCGAAGGTGATGCCCGCCGCTGCTCCGGCTACGGCCAAGCTAATGAAAGTGGGTAAAAGTCGCCGGAATAGCGGCAGACGCACGCTGGCGACGGGTGGTGGTGACGGCACTTCTGGGCTAGCGGGCGCTGGAGATTCTTCTGCCTCGTATTCAAAACTGGGTAAAAAACGCCCCAAAAAGGCATGGATAACCGTCATCAACATCAGCAAGTAGATGCCGCCCGCCAAAATATCCGCCGCTTGAAGCAGGACGACGTAATCCGCCGGAGCGCCAACGGCCACACCGATGGCTCCTACGTTGGGGGTGCCACCCGTGTACAGACCCGTGAGCATACCCGCGATTTGCCAGCCGTCTTCCTGGCTGTCCCTAAAGCAATAGGCGACGATGCTCGTACTGATGAGTCCCGCCAAACAACAGAGGCCAAAGGACACGAGCCCCTGGCCCGCCAGTTTCCAGTTTTCTTTGATGTTAGCCCCAAATAGCAGTAGTGGCAAGGCAATTAACATCCCCGCTCCCGCCAGTCCTTTGGCTACCTTTTCGACGATAAGTTCGGGCGCGACGTGGGGTACAATGTTGCCCACCACCATGCCGAAAGCGTAGCACAAGACCACCGCACTGAAAAAAGAAGGTACCCAAGTTTGTCGGTTCAACCACTGCGCTACGAACGGAAAACCAATGGACAAAATAGCCGTGAAGAGAATGGGAGCAGTAAGCATAACCTATATTTGTAGGACACAATGTAAGCAATATTGCCAATGTCCAATTACCTGCTCACCACCGACCGCTTGTACTTGCGACCTTTTCAACTGGAAGATGCCCTCGGTTTTTATACGCTAAACGCTGACCCTGCGGTATTGCGTTACACAGGAGATACGCCCTTTGCGTCGGTAGCGGCAGCGGCGGCTTTTATCCGTCATTACGATCATTATGCGCAGTACGGCTACGGACGTTGGGCCGTTTTGGACCAGCGAGATACGCAATTCATTGGTTTTTGTGGTTTAAAGTACCACCCGGATACCGACGAAGTGGACTTGGGGTATCGCCTACGGCGCGAATATTGGGGGCAAGGCATGGCTACGGAAGCCGCCCGAGCTTGTTTGGACTACGGTCTGGATGAACTGCACCTGAACCGGATTATCGGTAGGGTAGTGGTTGGTAATTTAGCTTCGGTACGGGTCCTAGAAAAGATCGGTATGCAGCGGGTCGGTCCTCTCGACTTTGAGGGGCAACCCGGCTGGTTGTACGAGGCTAGGTGCTTTGTCAAGTCTTAATTTATGGGTGGTGCTCGGCATTAGGGCCTTGCCTTTAGCAGGTAGTGCTCGCAGGCTCGCGGTCGTGCCGACAAGTCGGCGATAGCCGCGTAACCGCGAGCCAGCGAGCACTGCCACGACCAACGGGAGTACCGCCTGTTAAATGCGGAGAATCTACCTCAAGACCTCCCCCTAATTTCAAACTTTACAAAGCACTAAGTGCTGATTCCACCTTTTTGAGCCGTTTCTAGGAGGCGGCGGATACTGGTGTAGACCGGGCGTTCTTCCCCCAGAAACTGCTCGGCGGACATCCAGATGGCTTGCTCAATGTCCTCTTCGGTTTGGGGGACGAGGGTCGTCTCGTTGGTGTCCATGAAGTACCAGTAGGTGCGTTTGAGGACCCGGCGACCTTTTTTGTCGGGGTAAGTATGGTACGTGCTGGGCAATTCCGCGCCGAGGGTGATATTTTGGAGGCCCGTCTCTTCTCGTACCTCGCGTACGGCCGCCTGTTCGGGCGTCTCGCCGGGGTCGATTTTTCCTTTCGGTAAATCCCAACTGTCTCGGCGGAAAATGACGAGCCACTGCCCCGCGAAATTACGTACTACGCCCCCTGCAGCGGGCAATTGGCG
>JBCDIR010000594.1:0-2941 GCA_038748735.1 Bacteroidota bacterium
ATTCATGCCTAGCAGAACAAGTCTATTGTTAACAAACAAGTTCGCTTTTTTCCGACTTCTACGTGTAGAAGTAACATACTATTGAATTGGGCTTCCCCCCGGCCCAAAAGAAAACACATACGACATGACCTTACGTTACCTTATCCTGCTCCTGAGCAGTTTAGGTTATTTGACTATTGCGCACACGCAACAGTTGGGTACCTGGAAATTAACGCCTAGCGCATTAGGGGAAGGCGATTCGCAAAACAGTTCTGCGGAATGTTTACCATTGATACGCGGTAATGGATTGAGCGGTTTATTGTACGCTAGTTCGGGCGTCAGCGCTAAGAACTGGGCGACGGCCCTAAAGGATGAAACCCAGGCTGATTTTTACGAATTCGGCATCCAAGCTAAGCCTACTGCAACCCTCGATATTTCGCAGCTCGACTTTTCCGAGCGCCGTTCCTCAGCGGGGCCGCTAACGTTTATGGTCAGCTACTCCAAGGATGACTGGGCTACTGCGGTGACCTTCCCTCCGGTGACAATTCCAGACAATATCTTCCCCCGCAATCACACTTTTCCCATTGGCACCAAAATCGCTGACGGCGAAAAATTGCGCGTCCGTCTTTACGCCTACGATGCGGAAAGCAGTAGCGGCTCGTGGACGATCAGTTCTAACTCATTACGGATCAGTGGTACAAGTTTACCCACTTGCACGGCACCGAGTAGTTCCGCCACAGTCGTACCCACCCAGCTACAACCCAATAATGTCACCATCAACCTTCAAGCCGGAAGCGGCGATGGGCGATTGGTGGTCTTGGCCCCAGCTGACGAGGCACTACCACAGCCGTACCAAGGGGACAGCTACTTGGGTAATTTCACGTACGGACAAGGAGAGTGCTTGGCGGGCCGTACACACGTTATTACCGCTACCAGCAGCGCAAATAGCCAAATTAACATCCAGGGGTTGGAAGCAGGAGCCAGTTATCAACTGGCCGTTTTTGAATACCAAACAGGGAGTATGTGCTACGCTCCTACTCCGAGTATGTTAACGTTTACCACCCCCTGTACTGACCTTTCAGCCCCCATTCGTGACTATACCTGTATTAGCTTACACCAGCGTCTGGCCCTGCGTTGGGACAATCCGTTTTGTAATTCACGCACGCTGGTTGTCGTTTCTGCTTCACCGATTACGGGCAGCCCTTCTACCCTGAACATCAATGGTAATGAACGGTTTGGCTACGGTAACGAAGTAGCTGGGCTGAGTCCTGGCAGCTACGCGGTTTACCATAATTCTAATGATGATCCAATTACGGTTTGGGATCTCACGAACGACCAACAGTATTATTTTGCTATTTATACCCGCTTGGGTAACCAATGGTCTACTCCCGTCCGTTTTACGGCTACGCCTAAGGAAGGCTGCCCCCTCTATGAATACGAGCGAATTTTTCTCAATGAAATACACTATAACAACGAAATCATTCCCCAAGACCAGGGTATAGAAGTAGCGGGAGCAGCCGGCGTAGATTTGAGTAACTACATGGCCATTGTCTACCAAACTTATGGCAATGTCAACCATGTCAATGTGGAAATAAATCGTCATCGTTTATACGGCCTAGTAGATGACGAAGGTGCCGGTTACGGAGCCGTTTGGTTTCCGATACCCAACCGTCCTAGTTCACGCGGGCACATCAAATTGGTCAACCAGATCACGGGAGAAGTACTAGACTGGGTAACTTATAGTCCTAGCTCTGGCTTACGCCATAAACACAGTTTTCCTATCCAACAATCAGGCCCCTACACCGGAAGCCTGATCGAAAACAACAATACCCCGGCTGGCTACGCGCTCCAACTATTAAATGAGGAAATTTGCCCTATTCACGAAACAGCGTTCGCATGGGGTTTATTACCACACACCCGCGGCTTGCTGAACGCGGGTCAACAGTTTTTACCCGTAGAATTGACCCTGCTAGCCGCCGAGGCCAAAGGCGCAACCAGCCGCGTCTACTGGCAAACGGCCAGCGAAGAAAACAGTGATTACTTCCTCCTAGAACGCAGTGCTGATGGCCGCATTTTCCAGGAGATCAGCAAAGTTACGGCGGCGGGTTTCAGTCAAAGTCTCTTGGACTACGAGTGGGTCGACGCCCAACCACTGAGTGGAAAAAACTACTACCGCCTCCGCCAAGTCGACTTCGACGGCACCGTTCACGATCACGGTATCGTTACGGTTGACTTTGCAGGAATAACGGATCGACCATTATTGTTCCCTAACCCCGTAGTTGATCACACGACCATCAACTGGTACCACACCGCCCACACACTCCGCATCACGGACGCCACCGGGCGCGAAGTGCGGCGTCTTGGCCTAGACAACGGAGCCGAAGGCGGTAGCCAAAACCTCAACCTGAGTGACCTCCCGCAGGGAGTGTACCTCCTCCAACTGGACAGTCGGGATGGGGTCAAAAGTTTGAAATTATTTAAGCAGTAGGCCTTTGGAGGCCGTCATAATCCCAAAGCATTTTTTATAAAAAAGACTAGAGAATCCGTAAAGTAGTCTGGAACTAACGGTTTTACGGTAGTGACTAGATCAATAACTCATTTTCTCCCCCGAACAATTCCCTCGTTGGCTACGGCTGGCGGGGGATGTTTTGTTTCCCCTAGTCAAGTGAGATTCGCGCTTATTTACATACTATTAATATGCATCACCCACGAATACTAATGAAAGCACTTATCTTTGTAAAGCTTTTATGAATGTATTTCATTGTTGTCCAAACAAATATATCGCGTACTGAAAAGAGCGTAAGCAAATATTAGTTGAATTAAGCTGTTCTGCTGAAGTTGGTAACAAAATCATTACGCTAGTTTAACGATCAATAAAAATTTACGGGAACTAACTCACCGTATAAGGTGGCACAAGGTTGAGTCCATTCTTAATATTTCTTATTCTAGCAATTGACCAATA
>JBCDIR010000595.1:0-2939 GCA_038748735.1 Bacteroidota bacterium
AATTCAACTCCTTTTGATATTAAAATGGAAAAGCGAATCAGCCCGTATCAGATTGACACGTACGGATGGCGAGGAATGGCCTGACGACTTGAAAGCTGGTTAATAGTTATTGATCAGTTATTTCTTAGACACAGAGAAAGCCACCTGCCAAGCAATTGGGGGTGGCTTTCTTGCTAAAACTCAACTTTTCTATGAATTATTCGCGTTTTCTTCTCTGTTTGTTCTACTTACTACTGCTATTGGTAGTGGCCTGTGATGATGAGGTCATTGAGCCATTACCGCCGCCACCTACCTACGCGGTGAATTTAGAGGGGGTATTTATGGTTGCTACCCACCAGGATAATACTAGTTTTGGCCTAGCCGAATGTGCAGATAGCCTCTGGACGGGCTACGCCGAATTCCGGCTGGTAGACTCCTTAGCAGCTACCGCTACCCAGTTCGGAGGCGAGTACTACCGAGTATACAGTAGTGATATGGCGAGCGGACCGTTCTTTGAAGATCCTTCTATGGGAGGGTATAATGCTTGCTACATGAACGCTGACTCCACTATATTTCCCAATGGAGCAAACGGGGAGGGGCAGCTCCGTCTGGCCAATAGTGACGGTGCATTGTACTGGGCTGGGGCGAGTCAGTGGGGAGAAGTCTACTTTATGGATTCAGTGCGGGTAGCCGAACAGGAGCTGTACTTGGTGTATCAAAATGATTATGCCGAACGATTTCGTGTAACCCTCACCCGCCTGGATACGCTCTTCTGGCCACTTAATCTACGTGTTGGACAATAATATTTAAGTTGATGCAAACGATAAGATGGGAAGTAATGATAGTGTGCTTATTGTTGGTGCAGCTGAGTACTGCTCAAAACACGCTCGGTTTATTATCCTACGATTTTTCCGAAAGTGTAGGCGGCTATACCCTCATTTATCCAGACCGCCAGTCGACTACGTATTTACTGGACGAGTGTGGGCAGGTGGTTCACCGCTGGGAAGATGATGCGATCGCCCGGCCCGGGCCAGTAGCCTATCTGCTGCCGGACGGTCGGCTGTTGCGGGCCAAGCTGTTCGGACCCTTGTTTACTGAACCCTCCTTTGGGGCGGGTGGTGCCGGAGGCGTGATCGAACTCGTCAGTTGGGACAACGAAGTAGAGTGGACTTACGTAGTAGCGGATACGTTTCAGCGTCAGCACCACGATGTGCACTATATGCCTAACGGAAACATCCTGATTTTGGCCTACGATAGATACTTTACGGAAGATATTGTGCGTAATGGCTTCGATACGGTCAGTTATAGTCAGCGTGCACTCTGGTCAGAAAAAGTAATGGAGGTCGATCCGCTCACGGACAGCATTGTGTGGGAGTGGCGATTGTGGGACCATCTCGTGCAAGACTATGATTCCACCCAACTTAACTACGGGGTGGTAGCCGAATCACCGGGTAAAGTCAACATCAATTATCAGGAATATACCTTCACGCGCGATGATTGGATTCACGCCAATTCGCTGGATTATAATGAGGAGTTGGACCAAATCATGATCAGTGCACGCAATATGAACGAAATATGGATCATCGACCACAGTACCACCACGGCCGAAGCGGCTACGAGTAACGGTGGCAATAGCGGACGCGGCGGAGAGCTGCTCTGGCGCTGGGGTTCACCACACGCCTACGACCAAGGTACGCTGGACGAGCAGTTACTCTTCTCCAGTCACGATGCGCAGTGGATAGACGACTTTGTCGACCTTGGTTACGAATACTACGGTCAGGTGGCGATTTTTAATAACTTTATTGACTACGTACCCGTGGACGGTCGCTCCTACGGACAGATCATCAGCCCCGTCTGGGACGAGGAAACGCAATCCTACGCGATGGCGAACGACCGCTTCTTGCCGACGGATTTTAGCGAAACCATCGTACACCCGGATACGGCTAAGAATTTTTCGACCGCTGCATCAAGCATCCAAATCATCGAAGATGGCCACGTTATCATGACCGCAGGGCGGCAAGGCCGGACCTTCGAGCTGGACGAAACGGGCGAAGTCGTCTGGGAGTACCTCACGCCCTTACGCAATGGCCAAGCGATGCCGCAGGGCTTAACGCTCAATCTATCCGATAACTTTACGTTTCGCAGCAGTCGTTACCCACGGGATTACGCCGCCTTCACGGACCGCGACCTCACCCCACAGGGGTACCTAGAGACCAATCCTAACGAAGCATTTTGTTCCGTCGTAACTACGGCGGAAGTGCCGGGTACTGCTAACTTCCGCGTATTTCCTAACCCAACCGCCGACGCGTTTTTCGTGGACGTTCCGGTGGGCTATCCCGCCACTCAATTGCGTATCTTCGATCAATTGGGCCGATTACAGCGCGAGCTAGCGGTTAGCGGGCCTAGTCGGGTAGTAATTGACGGGCTAGCGCCCGGTTTATATTTGCTGCGGATGGCTGCTGACGGGCGAGTGGTTAGGCTTATTGTGAGATGAAGTACTGAATACTAATGGTGTGAATTAATGGCTAACTTAGGTTTGATCTATTAATGAGTAGTTCCAAGCTTAGTTATTAATTTGCATTGGCTCTCAGCGCCAGTTTTAATAAGTAATTCTGTGAGCAATAAGATGGCATTTGAATGTGCTACGTTTAGTGACACTCACGTATCATTATGCTATTAAGTGTTTTGAATTCTAGTTAACATTTGTTAATTTTACTGTATGGATATATTTGCAAAAGCGCTGAAGAAAATCACCGATATCCTAAATAAGGAAGAGATTGACTATATGCTAGTAGGCGGATTTGCAGTAAGCTATCATAATCGCGCAAGAACAACCAACGATATAGACTTGGTGTTACAAATTTATCCGAGGAATATAAGTCAGATTGTTAAATATTTTCCTGAGTGGAAGGACTTTGAGGAAGGGTTTAAAGAAAGTGTTCGCATAGGTCAACTTTTCA
>JBCDIR010000596.1:0-2938 GCA_038748735.1 Bacteroidota bacterium
CTAGTTACGGTTTCTGATGACCTGAACGTATTTGTGTACGAAGCGGCAACCGACGAAATTCCGGAGCGCAACCTCCGCGGGCACGAAGGTTGGGTCAAAGCCGTCGATTGGGCACCTAATAATCGGGCGGTCGCTACGGCAGACCAGGATGGAGTTATCATTGTACACCAACTCAAAAACGGTGCGCAGCAATTTCTCAACGCTTACGACGAGGAAACCAGTTGGGAAGACCTCGCTTTTGCACCCGACAGTAAGCAATTGGCCGTTTTGTCGAGTTACGAACTAGCGGTCTACAACCTAAGTAATCCCAAAGAAGTGAGTCGGTGCTCGCCCGAGCAGACGCTGACCAGCACGGTGACTGGCAACGACCAAGCGGACCAAGCAAACCGTTTGGAAAACACGCTGAATCGCTTGCTCCCCACCGCTGTTTCGCTGTACCCAGACCCGACGAGTGATCGCTTGGGAATCATTGACGAAGCGTACCAACTAAACGTTATCAACGGGGAAAGTGGGGAGGAACTTTTCCTCATCGACGGACACGAGGACTGGATTAGGAACATTGATTGGTCCACTAACGGTCAACTGCTAGCCACCGCTTCTGACGATATGATGGTAGGTGTATGGAGTGCCGAAACGGGCGAAATGCAGCATCTACTGGCGGGTCATACGGACTGGGTCCGCGACGTGGCTTTTTCACCGGACAACAAGGTATTAGCCTCCGCAAGTGACGACGGTATCATCCGTATTTGGGACCCCGAAGCGGGGGATGAACTGGCCAGTACGGATAAACTAGACGTATTCCTGATGACCGTCGATTGGTCGCCGGGGCAAAGTTATTTCGCTAGTCAGAGTAACGATAATAGCATTCACGTTTGGAGTGCTAAAAACAATGAATTGCTCCATTCTTTTTACGAAGCTACGTCGACTGGAACGTTGAAATGGACGGACGACAACACCTTCACAGTGATTGGCTCGGAAGGAGGACGCTTCGTTTGGGACGGTGGCGAGGAGCTGGCCACTACCGACGGAGCAGCCATCCGCAGCAACTCCGAGCAAGGGACTAGCGCCACGGCCAATGGTCCGTACATCACGGTGAGCGGAAACGGGGAAGAGGTATTCCTCGCGGGTCACCGTTCTGACATCGTTCAGTTGGATTGGTCGCCGGACGGGACCTACCTCGTATCACAGGCTGCGGATGGCCAGCTGGGAATCTGGACGCCCAGTACCTCTAGCGCAGCTCACGCCCTGCTTAATTTATCGGATGGCATTGGCAAGCCACTGATTTGGTCCAAAGATGGTGCGGGCTTTTACACCACGGGAGCCAGCAACAAAGTATTATTACCAACCGACCGCCTCCGCCTGAGTGCAAGTGACACCAAAGCTGCCCTCAGCGGTGAGGACATCCTCCGCTTCGGTCTGGAGTCCACTCTACTAACGGACCCGGCAGTAGTGGAACGCTTGCAGGCCAGTGCGCCAGCAGAATTCCTACGGGCCGTAGCGGACTTTTACGCTGCACGCGCCGACGCGAAAGGCGAAGCAACTGGTCAAGCGGATGCCGCTAAAGCCGCAGCATTTCGCGCGGCGGCGGATCGCTAGACTGGCCATCCTACAACGACCCAGCGTTCTCCTTGGGGATCGGTGTAGCGGTGTATATCTGCGAAGCCTACTTTTGCGTGTGCCCGTAATGAACGCGTATTGCGTTCCGAAATTTCGGTGATGATGACCTCAAAGTATGGGCCCATCCGCGCGGCCATGGTACGGTACAAGTCTGTGAAGACGCCTCGTCCACGGTACTTTTTGGCTACGCATACCTGCCCCATCACCACGTAGGACAAATCGCCTACTGTGTGACCTCGCCATTCGAGTTGGTCAAGGCGGGAAAAGAGCGGGTCAAGAACCGGGATACGATCGCGGAAATCCGCGGTCATCGTCAGGGCGTAGCCCGCTAGCCCGTCCGCTGCGGTGGCGATGGTATGCGCATGGGGGCAATTCATGGCCGTAAGCAAGGCCAAGTCGTGCTCTACCGTCACGAAGCCCTGCGCGAGTGCTTCCGCAGGGGAGATTGCACGGGCTAAATTTTGCCGCTGCAAGGCTAAAATGAGTGGTAATTCTTCCGTGGTAGCTCCTCGGTAGGAAATTTCGGTCATGTAGTTGCTTTCTGACCTAACCGCAGCCGGTGCGGACTGGTTTTGGGGATGCGCTCCAGCTCTTGACGCGCCTCCAAATCGAGCTTGACCGTCACGACGTACCAGGGAATACTCCCGTCAAAAGTAGCGTTCAGTTGCTCCTCGGCCAATTCGTTGAGTTCGTCAAAACTAATGTCGCCGTGTGCTGCTACCGTTTCCAGTAAAAAGGTGCGGGTGGTGTTGTACTTCTCGCGGGAGATGTTAACCCCTTTTTTGCCCTGGGGGTGGAGGGTTAGGATCTTTGTCTCGTCTAGCATAGTGATGGTTTTGATCACTAAATTAGTCAATTTTAACAAGGTGTACCTTACCCTGGTTATCAAAATTTTCTCATGCGTAAGCATAGAAAAGCAGGAAATTTGTTCAGTATGGCGTAATAATCGGGGGCTACGTTAGCGAAAGCTGGTGTAGGCCGTGGCTCTAGTAGATCTTCCAAATAGAAGCCATTGGCTAGAAAAGGTCGCAAACTATCCTGCAAAGAACGCCGATAAGTTGGCACTTCTACAACGGGACCAAAACTCTTCCATTCTGCGCTAACTGCCTCGCATTCAAAGTATTTCTCAGACTCGTAATACAAAAAGTCATCGAAGGGGTGGCCGATAGAAAGCACTACGAATCCACCGGGGCGGAGGACACGACAAAACTCCTTGACGGGGCCTTCCCAATCGGCGAGGTAATGAAGCGCTAGCGCACTGAGAATACCGTCAAAACTCGCGTCGGTTTGTGTAGTGAGTGGCTCCGCTAGATTGTGAACA
>JBCDIR010000597.1:0-2927 GCA_038748735.1 Bacteroidota bacterium
CGCATGGCCATTGGCGTAGCACCGTCCAACGGGGAGGTGATCTACCTTTCGGTGGAATGTGAAACGGATACCAAGAAGGGCCTCTACCTAAGTACGAACGGAGGTAGCAACTGGGAAATGATCAGTGGAGAGTTTAATACCAAAGTGCGTCCTTTTTACTTTAGTAATCTCACCGTTGACCCGACTAACGATAGTATCGTAGCAAAATGCGGTCTCAACGCAATACTGAGCGAGGACCAGGGGCGTAGTTTCACCCCTTCCGACTATACGGTTCATTCTGACGTACACGACGTTTGGTTCGACCCGAGCAATACCAAGCACATGCTACTGGCTACGGACGGCGGCGTATACGAAAGTTTCGACCGTGGGCGCAGTTACAAAATGTGGATGAACTTGCCCTTGTCGCAATTTTACCGCGTCAGTGTGGACGACGATAAGCCGTTCAACGTCTACGGAGGTTTGCAGGATAATGGTTCGTGGACCGCACCTTCGCGCAAAGCGGGCGGCGTAGGCAATAACGACTGGCAATCTATCTTCGGTGGCGACGGCTTCTACACCTTCCGACACCCGACGAAAAAGAACATCTATTTTGCGGAGTACCAGGGGGGTAACCTTGTCCGTTACGATAAAAATACGGGAGTGGCTAAATCTATTGCTCCGTACCGTCAAAAAGGCGAAGAAGACCTACGCTACAACTGGAATACGCCCGTTCACCTCAGCCCCAACGATCCCAACCGTATGTATTTTGCGGCCCAGTACCTCTACCGAACGACCAATATGGGGGACACCTGGGAACGCATTTCGCCCGACCTCACGACTGACGATGATAGCAAGCAGCAGCAACACCTATCTGGCGGTCTGAGCATCGACAACTCCACGGCAGAAAATCACTGTACGATTTACACCATCGCCGAATCGCCCGTAGCGGGGGAAACCATCTGGGTCGGTACGGACGACGGCAACTTACAAGTCACTATCGACGGTGGTAAGAACTGGACCAATACCGTGGCTAACATCAGCGGCCTGCCCGCCAACACTTGGGTGACGGACATTGAGCCGAGCACGCACGACGCCAAGACTGCTTTTGTCACCTTCGACGGTCACCGGACAGGGGACCAGCAACCCTACCTGTTTAAAACCACCGACAACGGTGCGACTTGGACCGCATTGGCTACCGAAGCTATCAGTGGTTACGCCCTGAGCGTTCGTCAGGATTACCAGAAGCCAGAGCTGTTGTACCTGGGTACGGAGTTCGGTCTGCACATTTCCCTCGACGGCGGTCAGAGTTGGGCGCGGTTTAACAATAATATTCCCAAGGTGGGTATCCGCGATATGGTCATCCACGAGCGGGACAACGCCCTCGTACTCGGCACGCACGGGCGGGGTGTTATCATCATCGACGACTTAGCCCCCTTGCAGCAACTGTCTAGCGAGATGCTGGCGCAAAAGATTACTTTTCTGGATTCGCCCCCTACCCTACTGCGTGACCCCGGCTCGGGCGGTAGCTGGTTTGGTGGCGGTGGCAACTACACAGCCCGCAACCCCAGTTCGGCGGCTCAGGTGATGTACTTCAACCAAAAGCGTCACACCTTCGGGAAGATGTACATCGAAATTTATAAAGACGGGGAGAAAATCCGGGAAATTCCGGCGGGTAAATCGGCAGGACTCAACGTGGTCAGTATGCCGACGCGACTACCCCAACCGCGCGCTGCTCCTACGAGTAACCGCATGGCGCTAGTGAGTTCCATTTTTGGTCCTAATATGCCCGCGGGGGAGTACGAAGTACACCTCATCAAGGGCAAGGAGACCTACAAGAGTACCTTTACCCTGGCTTATGACCCCGAAGCTCCTTATACTTTGGCCGAGCGGGAAGCCCAGCAAACCCTGGTCAACGAACTCTACACCATGAGTGAAAAAATGGCCTATTTATGGCACGCTTACGGTCAGATTAAGGAGGGCTTGACGCAAGTTGAAGGCTTGAAACGGAAGCCACAGGCGCAGGTGACCGACCTACTGGACCGGCTGAGTACGACAATGTCTACGCTCGTCTCGCAGGAGGGCGACGGCTACGTCAACGAAACGGAATACCTCTGCGAAGATATTGCCAATCTGTACCGTCACGTTAGCGGCTATCCCGGTCAGCCATCTACCTCTCAACGTTTGGAAGGCGATCGCCTGCTGGCGGAAATGGCGGCGGTAGAAAACACCTTTGAGCAATACACCACTACGGACCTAGTTGCCATCAACGCCTTACTCGCTAAGGCGGAGCGTGACCCTATCACCTGGGAAAGTGAAGCCGATTTTAGTACGGACAACCCCAACCGCACGAGCAGTGGGCTGGGGGAACAGTTCTTTAAGACGGAGGCGTTTTATCAGTTGTGGTGGCGGATGGGATTGATTCGATAATAACAAATCATTAGCAGTAAAAAAACGAGTGTCAGCACTGAACCTTCTAGACCGAAGCGTCCGCCCGTCAACCAAGCGGGTCCGCTTATGTCAAGTTGTAGTACACTGTAAATATTCAGACCACTGACGGCAAAACCGAGGAGGGTACTCTGGAAAAAATTCCACGCCGCGTGGAATAGATAAGGTGCCCAAAGGCTGCCCGTACGCAGAAACAACTGCCCAATAAAGTAGCCGCCTGCAAAGATCTGTAGTCCCGCGAGGGAGCCAAAATTATCGTTACCCGCGTGGGTAAAGGCGAAGACGAGCGCCGTTGCAATCAGTGCTAACTGCTGTCCCGCTGCTTGGGCAAACTGTTGCTGCAAAAAGGAACGCATAACGACCTCTTCAGCCAGCGGCTGTACTAGAAAGAACAATAGCCAACTGGCCACCAGTGACCACTGCCAATTGGTAGCCACCACTTTCACCCAGCCCCCTAACACCAGTAAACCAAAAGCCAAACCGAGTAGCAGTCCTGCGAGGAG
>JBCDIR010000598.1:0-2924 GCA_038748735.1 Bacteroidota bacterium
AATTCTGTCTTGCGAATACGCTAATGTATGACCTCAATTATCAAGGCAAGTACCGTAATAAGTCTATACCGAAGGTCGAATAAAATCCTCCCACAAAACCCTCCGCAAATTGTCGAGTAAAAAATCCGCTTGGGTCTCGCTAAAGCAGATGGGCGGTTTAATTTTAATGACGTTCTGCAGTGGCCCGTCGGTACTCATGAGGATACCGAATTGGCGCATACGGTTGACAAGGTAGCGGGCTTCGGCAGCAGCGGGCGCTCGTGTTTGGCGATCGGAGACTAGCTCTATGCCCAAGAACAGCCCCAGTCCCCGTACGTCGCCGATGATGGGGCATTCGGCTTGGAGCTGACCTAGTGCTCGTTGCAAGTATTGACCGACTCGTAATGCGTTTTCTTGCAGGTTTTCCTGCTCAATTACTCGTAGAACCGCCCGACCAATGGCACAAGAAACGGGGTTGCCACCGAAGGTATTGAAGTATTCCATCCCATTGGCAAAACCCTCGGCCACTGCTTCCGTACAAACGACGGCTCCCAGCGGGTGCCCATTGCCGATGGGTTTGCCCAGGGTGACAATATCCGGCACAACCTGCTGCGTTTCAAACGCCCAAAAGTGACTCCCCACGCGTCCGAAGCCCACCTGCACCTCGTCGGCTATGCACAGCCCGCCGTGCTGACGAACTTGCTGGTAAACCATCTCTAGGTACCCAGCAGGCAACACGATTTGCCCCCCACAACTCAGAATACTTTCGTGCAGAAAAGCAGCGGGAAGCACCTCCTGATCGGCTAGCTTTTGTAGCAATTGTCCCACCTCAGCTGCGTATTGCGCCCCAGCTGTCGTAGCGTCTCGAAAAGCGCCTCGGTACACATCCGGAATGGGGACCAGTTGTGTCCCAACGGGCTGCCCCTGACCGCCTTTACCACTGAATTTGTAACTACTGACGTTAATGGTCTCGTTGGTGTTGCCGTGGTAACCCGCCTCCACGGCTAATATGGACGGACGGCCTGTGCAAGTACGCGCCATGCGCAGGGCCAGTTCGTTGGCTTCACTGCCCGAGTTGACGAAGTGTACCACGCACAATTCCGGCGGAAAAGTGGCTAACAACTCCTCCGCGTATTGCATCATCTGGGCGTTGAGGTAGCGCGTGTTGGTATTGAGCACGGCCATCTGCCGCTGTCCGGCGCGTACGACCTGCGGGTGTTCGTGCCCGACGTGTGCGACATTATTGGCAGTGTCCAAATAGCGGCGGCCATCGCTGGCGTAGAGGTAGCAACCCGCGCCACGCTGGATATGCAGCGGCTCCTGGTAAGACAGGCTGAGGCTGCGACCCAAGTATTTTTTTCGCTTTGCGAGTAGTGTCTCTGCGTCTAGTTGCTCGGAATGCTGGTGAGGCAAATGCGGATACCACGCCCCCGGGTCGGGACAGTTACTCTGCCAGACGGCTTGCTCGTGGGGAAACGCTACGCCGGGGAAGTCACCCGTTTGGTCGTATAAATCCAGGATGATCTGGAAATGGAGATGCGGAGGCCAGTTGCCGTTTTCCGGTGCCGGACCGATAGTCGCAATGGCTTGTCCGGCGGCTACTTGATCGCCTACTCGCCACTGGTCCAGGACGGCGGTTCCAAGGTGGCCGTACAAGGTGTAAAAAGTTAAGTCATCCGTTGGTTGGTGTCGGAGGAGGAGTGTGGGACCGTAGTCGCGTTCGGCGGCGTTGTTTTGCAAACTGTGTACCGTACCCGCCAGAGGAGCACGCACCGGCTGTCCGGCAGCGGTCCACAGATCAAGGCCGAGGTGGACGGTGCGCCATTGTACCCCTTCGTTTCCGATAAATTGGTACGCATCCGTCGTATAAACAGGACGTGTTTCGAGGTAACCGCCTACGCCTACGTCGGCCTGTTTTTCGGTTAGTAATCGGTCGATGGTAGCCGTAAAAGGTTGGATAGTCTCAAAGCTGACAGTACTTCCCAAATCCAGGCTGCCGACACTCAAATCCATTGGAGTATACGCCCGTTCTTGCGGACCGAGTAAGGGCGCGAACGCAGGACCAGTAGCTAACCAATTGTCGTAATTGACTCGTTGTGGACAAGCGGCCCAACCGCAAGCAGCACGGAAGGTCTGTTCGGCAAAAGCGGGGGCTATGCTTCGCCAGTTGGCCAACAGCTCCCAGGCGGGTTGCTCGCTGACGAAGAGGTAGTTATTCTCTGGTTTCGTTTGGCGGTTTTTAGCGGCCTGGGCCGTCGTAATGAGTAAGCGCGCGGCGATGAGCCAGTAGAGTTGTGCTACTTCCCTTTCTTCCAGCGGAAAAACTTCGTGATACGCACCCACCATTTCCGCAGCGGCCCGCAAGGGTTCCGGCTGGTGCATGGCCCCGTAAGCACAGGCGATGGCGATTTCGTTGACGGTTTGGGTGTACAACACATCTCCAAAGTCAATCAAGCCCGTGATGTTCGGAATCTTGTTTTCGTAAGTGACTAAGATATTTTCGGCGTGGGCATCATTGTAGTTGACGCTGCGGCGCAAGTTGGGTAAGATGGGGAGCGTGCGTTGCGCAAAGCCATCCCAGAAATAAGTCGCTAGATCCCTTTGCTCATCCGTAAACAGGGATAAATATTCGCGTCCCGCCAAGGTCCGACTCGGGTCCCACACGTAGGCGCGCTGAGCGGCGGGGTGCTGAAAATTTTGCAGGGCTTTGCTCAGTTGGCCACCCAGTCGCCCCCACTGCCGTAGGAGTCTGGCGTCTAGTGGGTTAACGTGGTCCAGTAAGTGGCCGTCCACCCAGGTTTGGATGCGTAACTGGCGCAGCGGTCCTTCTCCCTCCACGTATTGCACCGTCAACTGCTGGTCACGAGTCGGATAAGGGGCGTGGCTTATGCCACCTCAGCGGAGATCGCCGGTGAGCTGGGACCTTTCCCAGGCTATGACAAGAA
>JBCDIR010000599.1:0-2923 GCA_038748735.1 Bacteroidota bacterium
CGAGCGAACCCGTTGTGTGCGGGTCTTTGGCCAGTATCTGGCGGCCCGCTTCCGTCGCCTCCGAAGGAGAAGGGAAAACCTTGGCGCCCCAGGTGTTCATCATGATCTTGCGGTACGGCTTGTGCTCGTACGACAGCCGCACCATGTACACCTCACACTCCATATCGAAGTGGTTGCACGCAAAGGCCAGGGCGCTGCCCCACTGTCCGGCTCCCGTCTCGGTAGTGATCCGTTTGATACCTTCTTGCTTGTTGTAGTAGGCCTGCGGCACCGCTGTATTAGGTTTGTGTGAACCGGATGGACTCACCCCCTCGTACTTATAGTAAATCTTAGCGGGCGTGTCCAGCGCTTTTTCCAAGCCGTAAGCACGGTACAGCGGTGTGGGCCGCCACAGCGAATAGATATGGCGCACCTCGTCGGGGATGTCAATCCACTTCTCGGCGCTTACTTCTTGCTTAATCAGTTCCATCGGGAAGAGTGGTGCTAGTGCTTCCGGTCCAATCGGTTCGCGCGTACCTGGGTGTAGCGGCGGCAACGGTTTGTTGGGCATATCCGCTACGATGTTGTACCACTTTTCGGGTATCTCCTGTTCGCTGAGGGTTATTTTTCGGTTTTTCATATTGTATTGGTTTACTTGGGGTAAGCACATTGGCTTACCCTTACTATAATTCTACATTATCAGGAGTGGCTAAATAGCTTACCTGTACAATCAGCATTTTTTGGGCCTCCACGCTGAGGCGTGGCGCTACGGTACGCCCTACCGCTATTCACGGCAGCCCCCTTTCGCTGCGCTTTCGTGGTCCAGGGGGCTTCCCATCGCTAGTCCGCTGTTATCCGCAGCATACTGAGCAGTTGGCAGGCACTTTCAAAGTGCCTGCCAACTAGACGGCCCTCTTCCCGCTCGCGAGGGTCTTTGACCCAAGTACGTTCTCAGCACAAGACGCTGTGGGCACCAACGGGCCGTTAGTTACGTAAAACTATGCCATCAGCGTCTCCCGACGCCCCCCGGCCCACTTATTAGTATCTACCCCTAAAGATACCTTCCAACCTCAATCGTTGCAAATAAACTGTTCATTTTTGAACACTTTTTGTCCATCAGCGCACATAAAACGGAATGATTTAGACAGTTGTGATTCGTAAGTAGTTGGTTATCAGTAGTAAATCTTTGTGGCACGTCCCTTGCCAAAGTAAGAGTGAGCGTTTTTAATTTATACTGTTTTTGATCAACGAATAGCCATCGTGCTGGCCAGTGCCACTGAATCACCCGACTTGAATTTTACTTGTATCACCCGACACGCACTACGCCAGCACGATTTTTTACTCCAAAACCACTAGCTTTAAAAAATCCTACCCTCATGGATAAGAAAATAGAAAAGAAAACTTGGACTTGGCAACGCCTCAGCTTGATTGCGGGCGTACTCCTCATCGGAGGCTTGCTATCCACTGCCATCTACCGCGATGCGGGCACTAGCCGCCTCAACGTACAGACGGAACGCCTCCTGCTTGATACGGTACAGCGTGGAGTGTTCAAAGAATACATCACCCTCTTCGGCGTCGTGGAACCCATCAAGACGGTTTATCTTGACGCCATCGAAGGCGGCCGCGTGGAGGAAGTCTTCGTTGAAAACGGCGCCATGGTTCAAAAGGGCCAGCAGATCATGCGGCTCTCCAACGTCGATTTGGAACTCAACGTGCTGAACCAGGAAGCCCAAATCGTCAACCAAATCAACGACATCCGCCAGACGTCCATCCTAATGGACCAACAAAGCCTCAGCCTCAAAGAGCAAGCGCTTGACGTACGGTTCCGACTGGACCTCATGGAAAAGCGCAACGCTCGTAACCAAGACCTCATTACGGACAAAGTCATTTCCCAGGTAGAATTTGAAGATACCCGCGACGAATACGAACACCTATTGCGCCGTCAAAAATTATTAGGTAATACCATTGAAAAGGACTCCCTTTTCCAGGTTATGCAGGCCAACCAAATGGAAACGACCCTGGATTTGATGAAGCGCAATCTGTCCTTCGCCCGCAACAGCTTGTCGAACTTAACGATCACGGCCCCCATCGACGGACAGATTTCGTCGTTGGATACGGAAGTAGGACAGCTGATACAACGCGCCAACCGCATCGCGCAGATCGACGTGCTCAGCACCTTCAAAATCCGCGCGAACATCGACGAGTTTTACATCAGCCGCATCTTCCCGCAGCAAGAAGGCACCTTCCAACTGGACGGTACTACTTATACCCTGCGTATCCAAAAAATCTACCCCGAGGTAACCAACGGCTCTTTTGCCGTCGACTTGGTGTTCGTTGGGGAGCGCCCCGAGCGCATCCGCCGCGGCCAAACGATCTCCATGAAACTCTCCCTCAGCGACGATACCCAAGCTATGCTCCTGGCCAAAGGTGGTTACTACCAAAGTACGGGCGGCAACTGGGTCTACGTCCTCGATCCTAGCGGCACCATTGCGCGTAAGCGGAATATCACCGTAGGCCGTCAAAACCCGAACCATTACGAATTGGTCGAAGGCTTGCAACCTGGCGAGGTCGTCATCGTCTCTTCTTACGAGAACTTTGGGGATAAAGAAGAATTGGTCCTGAAGTAGCAGGACCGACTCAGCAAGCTGAGCCTGGAGGTAGCAGGTAGCAGGACGCTTGCTAGCTATCCGTAGCTTATCGCTCTACCTCAGCCATAGTGTAAAGACGCGATACCTCGCGTCTCCACCATAACCATCCGTAAAGACACAATGCAGTAAGGACGCATTGCAATGCGTCTCAACCATAACTATAATCAAAAGAACAGCACGAAAATTTAGGGCAATTTGGTTGGCAAATAATTGGCTAAGCGGTTCACTTCAAGCGTGGCGATTATTTACCAACCCCATAAAATTGCAATTAATTTTCTGCGCAATAAATACGTCTA
>JBCDIR010000600.1:0-2914 GCA_038748735.1 Bacteroidota bacterium
AATTACCCTTCGTCCCGCTGCGGAGGAGCAACTTCGGCAGTGGGCGAGGGTGAAAAGTTTACGCAGCCTCGCGCAGAAAATTAGCTAGGGTCAGTTGATGGACCAGCTTTTTGGTGAGCAAGTCAACTATTTGTCAATCGAACCCATTAATAAGGGGAAACAGCAGCAGTACTACCCATGAAGATTGGCATCGTTTGCTATCCTACCTACGGGGGGAGTGGCGTTTTAGCAACGGAACTAGGCCTCGGCTTGGCGCAACGCGGACACGAAATCCACTTCATTACGTACCGTCCGCCGGCGCGCTTGATTCAGTTCCACGAGAATGTGTATTACCACGAAGTTAGCACGGAGGATTATCCACTCTTTGAATATACGCCCTACGATACGGCCCTGGCCAGCAAGCTGGTCGACGTGGTCAAGTACGAAAATTTGGACTTGCTGCACGTTCACTACGCCATCCCGCACGCGGCGGTAGCCTACATGGCCAAGAAAATACTCTTGACCGAGGGCCGCTACGTACCCGTGGTGACGACCCTGCACGGCACGGACATCACGCTGGTGGGCAACAACAAAGGATTTAAGCCCGTCGTAGCGTTTTCCATCAATAAGTCGGACGGGGTGACGGCCGTTTCCCACAGTCTCCGCCAACAGACCCTGGACCAGTTCGAGATCACCCGCGAGATTGAGGTGATCCATAACTTCATCGACTTTAAGCGTTTTCGCCGCGTTGATAAGGACCACTTCAAAAAGGCCATTGCACCCAATGGTGAGCGCATCCTCGTTCACGTTAGTAATTTCCGCAAAGTCAAGCGGGTGGACGACGTGGTCAAAGTATTCGACAAAGTCCGTCAAGCGCTGCCCAGCAAACTCTTGCTCATCGGCGACGGACCGGAGCGGCGCAATACCGAGTCGCTGGCGCGGCAACTGGGTATCTACGAAGACATCCGCTTCCTCGGCAAGCAAGACGCGGTGGAAGAGTTGCTTTCCCTGGCCGATCTTTTCGTTATGCCCTCGGCCAGTGAGAGCTTCGGCTTGGCGGCGCTGGAGGCCATGGCCTGTGAAGTCCCCGTCGTCAGCACCGACGTAGGTGGCCTACCGGAGGTGAATATTCACGGCAAAACGGGCTTCCTAGCCCCCCTCGGCGACGTAGACCAGATGGCGGAGCACGCGATTCACATTCTGCAAAATGATGCCGTACTCCAGCAGTTTCGCGCTAATGCGCTAGCCCAGGCCAAGACGTTTGACTTGGCGTTTATCCTGCCGAAATACGAGGCGTATTACGAGGCGGTGGTGGGGGAGGCGGTGTATTAGGCTCGTTCACTTAGCGCCTCCTACTCCTTTTCAATCCGATGAATTTGTAGCCAGTTGGCCTGTTTGTTCTCTTGCTTTTTGAATGTGGGTTCGGCAATAAGTAGCAGATATTCATCCTGATAAAATGCTAGGTCATGGATCAGGTAGCGCTTGCTATCCACAGCAAAGGGAACGAACCACTCCTTAGAAGTATAAGGTTGTTGCTGTCCATCCCTCTCCAAATATAAAAATGGCGTATTGCTACTGATAAATTCTCGCCCCAGTAGACTTCTGTTTTTTTCTAAAACAAGATTATTACGAAATCTACTACTGGCAAATTGGCGATCAACTGTCTGCTCGTTCGTGAGTGTCCACCCTTTGTTTTGGTTAAACGAATAGACGCTCTTCCTTGGCGTATCGCTAGGGTGAATAACTGTGAGCGTACTATCCTTTATCCCCAAAGCATACTTACTAAAAACGGGAGATTTGACATCTGTATAGTCAAGATCCACTATTTGTTGAAAAACTAAGCTATCCTTTCCTTGATCTAAATTATAGCAATATAATTCATCTTCTCGTGTCTCTTTTTCCTTGACTGAAACGACTGCCAGACCATTCGCAAAAGCCAGCTTTTGACCAAAATATTGTACGCCGCTCTCCACAGGTGGACGAATTTTCTGTATCAATTGCCATTCCTTGTTTTGGTATTTAAACAATAATATCTGGCCCACTACGTGCGTGGAATCTCCATCGGCGTAGGCTCCTGGTGCACTGACGAGCAAATAGTTTCCAGACAGCTTTACTACCGCCCCAAAGGATGCTGCCGTGCCCAACTCGGTTACAGAGAGTTTAGCTACTTTTTGCCAAGTTTGATCCGTGAAATTGTGGGTAAAGATATACACTGCTCCGTCGCCGTAGAAGGGATTTAGTTCAATATTAACGTCTTCTCCAGGTGCACCAACGACCAGAAAGCGGTCGTCCATGGCAATACTCGTACCGAAAAGACTGAGGCCTTTATTTTGGTCGCCTAGTATAGTCGTTTGTCTTGAGATTTGGGTTTGTTCATCAATGGTTAAGATGTTGACTACGCCAGCACCTAGGCGAGCAGTATCTATACCAAAAGTTCCGTTTTCTTCCCAGGGAATGCCAATGGCGACATTATCTCCGGAGACCGCCATCACTGCGCGCATTTTGTCGGTACGCAGGTTATCGATGGACATGGTGGTGGATTGTAGCGCTAGCGTATCCCTGACTTGGCTAAGGAGGTGGAGGGTGGTGAATAGGAGTAGGAGGACTATTATTGAAGGTTTCATTTTGATGCGATAAAGGTGAAAAACCTACCAGTAAAAACTAAATGATATTTACTGGTAGGTAAATGAAGCGTTCTAATTGTTGACTTCAACTATGATCAATAACCAATAGGTTCGTTCATGCTATATTCTGGGGAGGGTATCGCTTCCTGATTACATCATTGTCTAACAGCAATTGATGCAGCCGTTCTCCTCGGCTTAGTATATCTTCGATACTAGGTCTATTGTCAGGAGCAAAGTTAATCCTGTACGGAACGTAGGCGATCTGACGCGCCTCAAAGTCCTCTTCCAGAGCGCTGAGTAACGGTACAAGA
>JBCDIR010000601.1:0-2896 GCA_038748735.1 Bacteroidota bacterium
CATTTCCATCCGTACCGAAGTGTACTACCAGTCACTGAGTGGTGTGGCTACCGACCCAGACGATCGGGATTTTTCGATCTTGAACACGGGGGCAAGTTTCGCTTTCCCCAACCGTGTAGGACTCGTCAGCGAAGGTACCGGACAGAATTACGGCCTCGAATTAACCGTAGATAAGAAGCTGTCCAACGGCTTTTACTTTTTGCTTACCAACTCGCTCTTCCAGAGTACTTACGAAGGGGCGGACGGGCAGGAACGCAATACGTTCTACAACTCCAACTTCGTCTCGAATGTCTTACTGGGCAAGGAATTTCGCCTGAGCGACAAACTGGTCTTCCAGCTCAACGGACGCTTTACGTACTCCGGCGGGCGGCGTTTCACGCCCATCGATCTAGAAGCGTCCATTGCGGCGGGGGAAGAAGTGCGCTTGGAGGACCAGCCCTTCGGTGCTCAACTGGCTCCTTACCTACGCCCGGATTTAAAGATTGGCTTTATTTTTAACGCCAAAAACAACCTGACCCACAGTTGGTCGGTCGATTTTCAGAACTTCATCAATCGGCAAAATGAGTTCTTCAAAACCTACGACGAAGACCGCATGCGGATACGGACCAATCGGCAGCGTGGGTTCTTTCCGGACGTGCGCTATCAGCTGTTGTTTGGTGGATAACAAAGTACCATTTAGGGAAAATCGGGAGAATCGCAGACGTATTCGGACCGAGTCACAGCTCCTGACGAGCGCTGCTCAAACGTATTTTTACGCACGGGCTTTACTAATTTATATATTACCATTTCCTGAACGGACGTGCTACGTTTTTAACCTCATTATCCTAGTATTTATCGAAAAAACTAGCTTTCCAAATAAACAAATTTGATCTTATCCCCTCCTACAAAACGATAATACATATGAGTCAGCCGGTGAAAGTCATTTTTCTGAGTACCATGAAAAATCCCGACCGCAAGTGGTACGAGTCGCCCAAGCTTTTGGACGGAGCAGTCGTGGCCGAGCGGATGGAGCAACTCATCAACGACCAGTTGCACAGTGGATACCGCTTCCTCAACTCAATGATTGCTTTTGAGAAACCGGGGGATTATGGCATTAAACCGTCCGGTATGTACCTTTACTTTGAGCGGAGTGCTTGATTTTGAAGAGGTTTTTTGTGTTTAAGTATCTATTGTAGTAAGTCGGAGACTTACAGACGGGATGCTGCGCATTACAAATGCTTGCGAGCGTCAGCGACTTACGGACGGGGTACTGCCGGGGGCGCTTCGCGTTACGAATACTAGCGAGTCAAGTATAGAAAGTTGGACTTTTACCAAAGCTCATGCTAAATTCCTATTTTGGGGCGATTTTAACCACCGCACGATTATGGAATTAGCAACACTAGACTGGGGCATCATCATTGCGTTCTTCGTTTTTTCTTTGGCCATTGGCCTGTGGACGGCACGCCGAGCTGGAAAGGGTTTTACTGAATACTTTCTTTCGGGACGTGGAATGCCCTGGTGGTTGTTGGGCATCAGTATGGTGGCTACGACTTTTAGTGCGGATACGCCAAATCTCGTCGCCAGTATCGTCCGTCAAAACGGGGTATCCGGCAACTGGGCGTGGTGGGCTTTCTTGCTCACGGGTATGCTCACCGTTTTTCTCTACGCCAAACTGTGGCGACGTTCCGGTATTCAGACCGATCTGGAATTTTACGAATTGCGCTACAGCGGCGCGCCCGCTAGCTTCCTAAGGGGCTTTCGGGCTATTTATCTAGGGGTCGTTTTCAACGTAATCATCATGGCTACGGTTTGCTTGGCGGCCATCAAGATTGGTAGCGTTTTGCTGGGCTTGACGCCGAACCAAACGGTACTGATTGCGTCCGTGGTGACGGTGATTTACACCAGCCTCGGCGGATTACGCGGCGTCATCATTACCGATTTTTTCCAGTTTGTGCTAGCGATGATCGGGATGGTTTGGGCAGCTATCGTTGTGCTTAATCGCCCGGATATTCAGAGCCTCGACAGCTTGATGAGTCACCCTAACGTAGCGGGAAAGCTCAGTTTTTTTCCCGATTTTAGTAATCCCGAAGTCCTCTGGCCGCTCTTCATTATCCCGCTGGCCGTGCAGTGGTGGTCCGTATGGTATCCGGGAGCGGAACCGGGTGGCGGTGGCTACATCGTGCAGCGGATGCTGTCCGCCAAGGACGAAAAAAATGCTATCGGCGCTACCTTTTTATTCAATATTTCGCACTACGCCCTCCGCCCCTGGCCGTGGATTTTAATTGCGCTGGCGTCGCTCATCTATTTCCCTATGCAGATGAACCCCAGCGACCAAGCGGATAAAGTCCACGTGGCGGAAAACGCGGCGGACTTCCTTGCCGAGCAACTTGACCCCGCCGCTTTCCAAATGCTGCAAAGCGGCCTCCAACAGGCTCAAGTGACCACTCCCGACGATCCCGAATTGGCACGCTTGACGGCTATCGTCAACGAGCATCCGCAGTCCATTGAAGTCCAATCCCTCGCCTATATCTACCAGGAAAAAAACAAAGATATCGCCGACAAAAGCCAGTGGAGTAACCCCCTGGCTGATGAAAGCCTCGTTTATCTACAATTAGCAGAGCCCACTATTCCCATTAGCAAACTGGGCCACGATTTGGGCTTTTCAATGATGTTGCGCTACATGCCCAGCGGCTTGCTCGGGCTACTGCTCGCGGCGCTTATTGCGGCCTTTATGTCTACCATTTCTACTCACCTGAATTGGGGAGCATCCTATTTAGTCAACGATGTGTACAAACGCTTTGTCTCCCCCGAGGCAACGGACCAGCAACAGGTGAACGTAGGGCGAATTTCTACGGTGGTACTCATGGCCCTAGCTGCTTTTTTAGCCCTCCAGCTGGAGGATGCTCTGGGAGCGTTC